>CAYMQX010000239.1:0-5292 GCA_964392495.1 uncultured Anaerolineaceae bacterium | reverse complement strand
TGGATCGATCTCGCGCCCTGGTCATAATGGTGGCCGTTTATGACATTGAGCGGGATGGCAGGATCAAGTTGGCCGCGCGGGTTTTGTTTGGCGAGACCGAGATTGACAGGACCGATTGTAAAGTGTGTATGCTTGCTGCGCGTAATGTAGGGAAGAATGAACAGGACCCAACCCAGGCTGATCCACCACGCGATATGCACACCTGCCTGGGATGTGCCGAACATGCTATTAAGGACGCTCGCGAACGGCATAAATGGGTCTGCGCCATCGTTCAGGCGGAAAGCCTGTCCCATCAGCCGGGCGATCACATGCATGATTACAAATACGCCCACGATGAGCGAATCTGTCTTTTGACCGCCGGCTCTGACCTTCGGGTTCAGCAGGATATTTTCACGATACTCCAACCGTTTGTCTTTGACAATGAATCGGCGCACCAAAAACACGGTTATGCTGATAAGCAAGAAACCACTCATGGTATCCGCGATGAGATTAAAGGCATTGACGAGCCAGATGGGGCTGTTTGTGAGGTGCCTGCCGCCGTAGACCAGGTCAAACCCCGGGATGAATCCCTCGAGAACATCCACAATGTTGACGAAGGCATAGGTGATGAGCCCAAAGAATAACCCCAGGTGGATTGTACTTAGTGCCTTACGAGTCCGGAAGATCGTTCGTTGAAAAAGAACGGTGAAGCCTGCCCTCAACAAGTTGGCAGGGACATTCTCAAATTCAGGGGACGGTCGTCCCTTTCGGACTGAATCGATAATAGTCTTGAACCCATGAAGGGTGAAGCCTGCTGAGATCGCAGCGAGACAAATGAAAATGATTTTTTCGATTGTCGTAAGCAACGCACCCTCCCAAAAAAAAGGGGGACTTGAGGATCAGAGAGAAAACAGATTCTCAGCGACTCCCTGTTGCCCCGCCCCGAATATCTATAAGAGTTCCAACATCGCTTCAGCCACCTCGAACAGGTCCGCGGTCGCTCCATAATGCGCCACATTGAAAATTGGCGCATTTTTATCCGTATTGATGGCGATGATTAATTCGGAGCTCTTCATGCCCTCAAGATGTTCGGGGGCGCCAGAAATACCGAGCATAAGGTATAACTTCGGCTTGACCTTTAAGCCCGATTTTCCCACCTGACGGGAACGCGGTATCCATCCTGCATCTACAACCGGGCGGGAGGCCGAGACGGCTGCACCAAGTTTTTTCGCAAGTTCTTCTGCAAGTTCAATATTTTCTCTGCCACCGATCCCCCGGCCGATTGAGATCAGTTTGGACTGCGCAGTGATATCCACGTCGCCACCGGCAGGCTTGAGCGCCTCGACGAACTTCACCTTCAGATCATCCAATTGAATGGACAGGGGAACGACCGTTGCTTTAGTGGACCCTTGGCCCGCTTCCGGGGGGAATGATCCGGAAAGGCATGCAACAATCGCCATGTCCCCATCGGGAATGACTTCAGCAAGCATTTTGCCGCCGTATATCTGGCTGCTGACAACGAGAGCATTGTTCTCAATGCATATATCTCGTGCGTATGCAATACACGGCTTGCCAAGCCGCGCAGATAACCAGGCCGCCAGATCCATCCCGGTCGCGGTCCAGCCGAAGATTATCAAATGTGGCGTTCGCTCTTTCGCCAACGCTTCGATCACTTTCCCATAGGCCTCGGGATTGTACTGGCTCAGGATCTCATCGCGTACATGGATCGTCGAATCTGAAGCGAAACCATCAGCCGCCACCCCGCCCCCAAGAACGACCGCAGCCACTTGTCCGCCCCAGGTGGAAGCAAGTTCTCTGGCCTTCCCCACCATTTCAAACGAAACATCCGAAAACTTACCGTCCATGTGTTCGGTAATGACAAAGATCTCGCTGCTCATCATAACTCCTATCCTGTTGCTCCGTTCATGTTACGCCAGGCCTCTCCCCTTCAGCAATTCCACGATTTTTACCGCGACCTCTTTGGATGAACCTTCCAGCATCTCAGCATGGCCCGTCACTGCCGGGGGAGCCATCTTTCGGAACGTTATCCCTGCATCGACATCTCCCGTGGGAGGGACTTTTTCAATGGTGGTTGTTTGTGCAATCTGGCGGACTTTGCTAATAGGCGCATAACGTGGCGGTTTGGCTGCGGCCTGAATTCCAACCACTATGGGGAGCACCAAAGAGTATTTCCCGCCGAAACCGCCCGCGAATTCCTTGTTCACCAGGGCTGTATGATCGATGACCTCCACGGAACTCACCCCGCCGATATATGGCAAATTGAGGTACGCCGCGAGCATAGGCCCAATTTGGCCGTCCAGGTCATTGGAGGCTTGCACGCCTGTGAAAATAATTTCCGGGGCCAATCCGCGGATAACCTCCGCCAGCCATTTGGCTTGCTGGTGTGAGTTGGCGCCGGGTTCATCCGCGGTGATCTTGATAACCCTATCGGCTCCTTTCGCCAACGCGAGATGGAGCAGGTTGTCCAGTTCCCCGATCAGGTCAACCCCGATGACCGTCACTGTTCCACCTACGGATTCCTTCACCAGGACCGCCTGCTCAATGGACTGTTCATCGAACTCATTGAGGACGAAATCAACTGAATCGAAGTCCAGATTGTTGCCTTTTATTGGCAGGTCATCGGCGATACTGGGGATGTGCTTGATGGCAACCACGATATTCATTCAAGGTCCTCCTTGGGACGGAAATCCCACTCTCGATCTCTGGCTAAAGGACCGGGCCGCCGCGCATGGACCGATCCAGCAGTTCCAGGATATCCAACACGTCCACGTGCTCGTTGCCTGTGGATTTGACTGCATCGCTGAAGCGGGAGACCTCGAACGGACAGGCCACTGCCAGCACGTTCGCACCCGTGGAGGCGGCTTCCATGGCGCGCTTTTCCGAGAGACGCATACTGGTGTGCTTCTGTGTGAACGAATCCATCCACATGCCACCACCTCCACCGCCGCAGCAGTACCCATTCTCGCGATTGCGTCCCATCTCGACCAGTTCCACTCCGGGGATGGCTTCAAGCAACTGGCGCGGCGCTTCATACTCACCATTGTGACGCCCGAGATAACAGGGATCATGGTATGTGATCTTCTTGCTGATCGGATATTTCAGCATGGGTTTTAATTGATCAAGATGGCGGGCCAGAAAGGTGGTGTAGTGGACGACTGGTCTGTTGAATCCATACTTCGGATAGATATTCTTGAACGCATTGAGCTCATGGGGACCGGTAACCACCAATTCTTCCCATTCATACTTGTTGAAAATTCCGATGTTGTATTCAGTCATCATCTCGAACAGGCCTTTCTCACCTGCCAGACGCTGAGAATCGGCATCATCCTTCTCCTCCTTTCCCAGGATCGCAAAGTCGATTCCCAGCGCATTGAAGATGCGAGCCGCCGCGGAGGCTGCATCGATGCCGCGCGGGTGATAAGACGGGTAGGAGCCGACATACCAGAGCACATCCACCGGCCGGCCAAGATCTTTGATGACAGGCACTGGCACCCCCGCATCCTGGATCCAGGCATCCCGCTTGCGCTGCGGCTGTCCAAGCGGATTTCCAGTCTTGGCGGTGTGTTCAAATGCCTGCTGCAACTCGGCTGGAACGAACTTGCCATCAAGGATCGCCTGCTCACGCGCCGCAGGCATTATCTTGACCATGTTTACTTCCTTGGGACATACGCGCAAGCAATTGCCGCAGGTAGTGCAAAGCCAAAGCTCGGGGGCTTCAGTCAGATCCATTCCGGTCTGGGCAAAGCGGTACAACTTCCGTGGGCCGTAATTCCCCACGATATCCACGGGGCACACCGCCACGCACTTGGCGCACTGGTAGCAATTCGCGAATGATTCCGCATCCGGAAGGTCGGCGATTTTCTCGATCAGTTCCGGTGTGTACTCGAAAATCGTCCTCTGCTCGAACATGCGATTCCAGTGGCCGGAGACATCCACTCCATCCACGGTGGCCTGTTCTTTTTCTACGAATTTCGCTTTGATTGGACCAGCCATAAAGCAAAATCTCCTGTCTTTGGAATCCTCTGTGGTCGAAAAACGGCTCGCTTCCTAGCCGACCAATGAATTAGCCTGGATTTTCGGTAGTCCGAGCAGCCTCCTCGCCATATTTGGCAGGGAAGGCAACAGCTCATTAAAGTCCCGGCTCAAGCGCCAACTGGTTGAGCCATACATATAGACTGCATACGCACAGGCAAGAAAGGCGCTATTCGCAAATGGGGCGCGCTGATTGTTTCCCAGCAGTTCTTCCGTCCACAATCCCGTACCTTCGCCAAATTTCATGCTCATGGCAGTGACCGAGCCCACGCGTGCGTATCCCACTGCGATGTTTTCAGCCAGCAGGTTGTGGGTGCTCCCTGCCAGCAGGGGTAGGATACCGGTGCCTGTGGTAGGATCCCACAGCCAACGCGTCCAGAGCCAACAGTTGCCGGGCGAGGTGTTGTGGAGTATGCCAGTAGCCAGTTCCAAGGCCAGCCGTGTATCGAGTACCTTTAGGTTTTCAACGAATTCCGAGACGCGCACGGGCGCCGGCTTTCCTCCATATACCAATTGATCGATGTTGACGAAGTCGTTCTGCGTAAAGTGATTCACAAGAGTCCTGGCATTCGCCTTTGTATGGGTTACCGCCGTTGCGATGGCAGAAAACAAGGCGTTCCATCGATCTATGCCTGTTCCGGTGCCTAAGAAGATGCGGGTCTGCCTCTCCGCCAGTTCATCTGCGATCGCGATCACATCCTCCGACGAGACCTGTGCGAGCGAGTCTTGCAGCGCATTCTGCAGGTCGGGATCATCCGGTCCCGTCTTTTGTTTGATGATATGGCTCTGCCGCTGAGGTTGGTCCATGTTCGTAGGGCGGGTCGGCGATCTGTCTTAGGCCGGGACCTTATGAACGGAGGCGACTGCACGTACGGCGGCCAAGCCCGCGCGCGAGATCGAATCGTCCAAGTCAGCCGGACCCGCCGCAGCTCCCGCCACGAAGATGCCCGGCACCGAGGTGGCAACCGGGTCGAGGCCACCGGGGCCTCCCGCCTCGATAAAACCATATTTGTTCTGCTGGACGCCCAGAAGCTGTGCAATGGTGCGCGTGCCCGTGCTTGGTTCCATACCAACTGAAAGTACGACCAGGTCCATGGTCACTTCCATTGGGCGCGACATGGTCGTGTCTTCCCCGCGCACTAAAAGCTTGTCACCTTTTCGCAGTACTTCACTGATGACGCCCTTCACATAATTAACTTTGTATTTCTCCTGCGCAGGCCAGTAGATCTCGTTCTCCCAGTAGCCGTACATGCGCATGTC
>CAYMQX010000238.1:0-5298 GCA_964392495.1 uncultured Anaerolineaceae bacterium | reverse complement strand
GGCGGGGGACAAAGCGGTGGCCTCCAATCTCCCGGCCGTCGCCGGGTTATCCTTTGCAGGAGCCCTCCTCATCGGAGGAAGCCTCTGGTTATGGCGCAGACAGCGGGGAGCCATGGATGAGACCGGGGATCCCATCCCGGCCTCCGAGGTTGATTTCGATCATGTGGTGAACGAGATCGCCCGGCTGGATCAAGCGCGTGAAAGTGGTGAAATCGAAGAGGAAGAATATCGCCTGTCGAGGGCGGCGTTGATGGAGCAGGCCAAAGCACTGCTGGAAAAAAAATCCCCCTGACTCTCATTAGCGACCTCTTCCTTTTGGATGAGATAGAGCGGCTGGCTATTCCCACCAGCCGCTCTCATCGTTTATCGAAGGATCGCCTCCCGCAGGTCACGGGGTGGTTCAGTTCAGGTCCTGCAGGATCTCCTTGTACTGCTCCCGGGTGATCTCCCCGCGGGCATAGCGCGCTTGCAGGAGCTCACGCGGAGATGGACCTCCGGAGGGGAGGTTCCAGCTCGTGTGCCCGCTGGTAAATCGTTTTACGGCCCAGACCACCAGGGCTACGATCCCGGCCACGACCGCCAGGTTGAAGAGCAGGCCGATCAAGCCTCCGAGGAGGCCCATGCCTCCAAAACCCATCATTCCGCTGCCACCCATCATCGTGATTTCTCCTTCATTTATTTCAGTTTGTCTTCTGACCGTACACTCCTGGTCAGATCTGCATGATAGCAGTTCGAAGTATCGGTCCGGTCAAGCTGGCGTAAAGGAAGCGTAAAGAAAATGAGCGCTGCCGGGGTTCCGCGCGAGCAGGGTCTGTGTACTCTGGACGACGCGCCTGACGCACCGCATCATTACTCAATGATCTCTTCCTGAGTCCCTCGACTTCCGGGCCTGATAGAACCAGATCGGGCCAAAGATCGTTTGCTGTTTTTCGTCCTCAGATGCCTTGCGGAACCCTGCCCCGACCAGCAGGGGCAGGATCTGCCCATTGAAATTATCCCTGGATTCCTCCAGGTTTTGCATGACCGCGGCCTGCAGGCGGGTGATCAAGCTGAACGGCCGCCCGAAATCCAGGATATGGAACATGCCTCCAGGCCGGAGGATCCGGTGGACTTCCATAAAAGCGCGTAGTTTTTCCGGGCTTGCCAGATGATGGGTGACCAGGCTGCTGAGGACCACGTCAAACGATGCTTCCGGATAGGGGAGGTCATAGGCCAGGGCATGGTCCCAGCTGATCTGCAGCCCTTCCCGCCCGGCTTTCGAGGCGGCGATTGCAAGGACCTCATCGTCTCCATCCAGACCCGTGACCAGGGATTGCGGCGCGGCCCGTTTGAGCATGAGGGTGAGCGTCCCGGTGCCACAGCCGAGATCCAGAACGCGTTGGCCGGGCTGGATGTCTGCCCGCTCGAGCAGGCGACGTTTCAGGGATTGCTCGGGCAGCGTCCATTGGATCGCGGCGTCATAGATGGGCGTGAGGGATTTGAAACTGAGGGCCCGAATATAGCGCGGCATTTCAGATCTCCTGGATTCATAAAGTCGCGGTCCCGGTCCTGGGGCAAAGCGGCCCATTTTTTTTATGGGCCGCTTTGCGGAGGAGAGGGAAGAGCAGGATCAGTGGTGATGATGTTCGCCGTGGCCGCTGTGCTCACTTTGCTCGATATGGCCGATGTATTTCTCGGGTTCCTTGTCGAAGGATTTCTTGCAGCCCAGCGAGCAGAAATAGTAAGTCTGGCCCATATACTCTGTTTTTCCGGCCGCAGTCGCCGGATCGATTTCCATACCACACACGAGGTCTTTGACTGTATTTGCCATGGTAACTCCTTTTCCTGTTGGTGGATATTATGCGCTTGATCCCGCCCTGCGGAAAGAGCAAGGCGGCGGATGTCAGGATAGGCAATATCGCCTGTCCGGGACCGCCGATCCGTAGGGACCGGTTCAGGAAATTGCGATCAATTCGGCGAGATATTCGTGGCGCCTGTCATTTCCGGCCCGCGAAACGGCGTCGGTCAACATGCGGCTGGATACCTGCTGGCTGTTGTAGGAAACTTCCGCCATGCCCAGGTTCAGATAAATCTCAACCTCATAGACTCCATCTAACGTCAGCAGGCTGTTGCGGACGCGCGCCGCACAGTTGTTGCAGCCCATCCCCCGGATTGCCAGCAAGGCCAAATCGGCCTTTTGAGGCAGTCCGGCGGGCGTGGTCTTGGTCACGGGCTCCACGTGGCAGTTATCATTCATATTTTGCTCCTTCCGCCTCTCAACTAGAACACGTCTCCGCGCCAGCGATACCACAGCCACCCGATGGGAATCCCCGCCAGCCCTCCCAGCAGGGCCGCCAGCCAGTGGAGGGGGTGAGGTTTCCCGTCCAAAACGGCCCGGGTGACCACATAACTGACGATCGTCAGGCCGAGGATCCACATATAGACGACCACCGGCCATTCCTTTTCTTTGGCCGATCTGTGGTCCTTGCTGCGGGATGCGGCTTTCGGGCGGCTCATAGCGAGTCCTCCTGGCGCACTGCATACAACCTCTTGACTCTGGAGATCACCAGAGGCATGGAAACGATCAGGCTCAGGAGCGCCACCCAGACCATGCCTCCCACGCGTGCAACCAGAGGGTAGTCGCCTTTCACCAGGGTGGCGAGCAGAAAAACCACGGCTGCGCCCAGGGAGATTGGGATATAGACCAGGGCGCTCCTGCGTGCGATCATTTTTTCAGTTTGTTCGTTGGACATTTTTCTCTCACCTTCTATTTCTTTAGGTCCAGGGATGGGCGGTCTGCGGGCTAATCGTCTCCGCTGGAGGCCGCGGCGGCAGGCTGGAGGCGGGTCCGGCTGCCAGTGGACTGATTCCCCTGCCCGGGCCGGATGGAGGGTTTGAAGCCCTTCAACAGGAGGGTGTTCAATGTTACCGAGATGGAACTCACGGCCATCATCAGGCCGGCGATCTCGGGACTGATGACAACGGATATGAAGGGGTAGAACAAGCCTGCTCCCAGCGGGATCCCGAGCGTGTTGTACACGAAGGCCCAGAAGAGGTTCTGCTTGACCTTTCTCATGGTGGCTTTGGCCACCTCCAGGGCGGTAACAACGTCGTGGATATCATCCTTGATCAGGATCACATCGCCCGTCTCCTTGGCCACATCCGTGCCGGAGCCGATGGCCAGGCCCACATCCGCCTGCGCGAGGGCCGGGGCATCATTCACGCCGTCGCCCACCATGGCAACCTTTTTGCCCAGCGCCTGGAGCTTCCTGACCTCCTCGGCCTTATCCTGCGGAAGGACCTCGGCGAGAACACGATCAATGCCCACCTGGCGGGCGATCGCCTCGGCGGTGCGGCGGTTGTCACCCGTGATCATGACCGTTTCCATGCCCATCGAATGCAGGCGCCGGATCGCCTCTGCGGTGCTCTCTTTCAGGGTGTCTGCCACGGCGATCAGGCCCGCGGGCTCGGCATCCACGGCGACAAACATCACCGTCTTGCCTTCGGCCTCGAGCATTTCCGCCGCCTTGATCTGCGGCTGGATATCAACAGCGCGCTCCTGCATCAGTTTGCGGTTCCCCAGCAGCAGGATATGCTCGCCGCTCTTCGCTTCCACACCATGCCCGGGGATGGAGATGAATGAGTCGGGCGCAGGCAGGCTCAGAGAGCGTGCGCGTGCGCCCCGCACGATGGCTTCTCCCAGGGGATGCTCGCTGTTCCGTTCGGCGATCGCGGCGAACAGCAGGGTTTCATCGGTGCTGCGGCCCTGCCCCAGCACATCTGTCACTGAAGGTTCTCCTTTGGTGAGGGTGCCGGTCTTGTCGAACACAATGGTCTGCAGCTTGCTGGTATTCTCGATCGCCTCGGCGCCCTTGAAGAGCACCCCGAACTCGGCGGCCTTGCCTGTGCCGGCCATCATCGCCGAGGGGGTTGCAAGTCCCACCGCGCAGGGGCAGGAGATCACCAGGACCGTAATGCTGAGGAGCAGGGAGAACCCGAAAACGCCAATCTCGCCCAGTTTATAAGGTGAAAGGATAAAACTTGAGTTCGGGTCGAAGAACATCTGGTACCCAAAGAAGAACCAGAAGAGGAATACGACCACCGCAAGCATGTGCACGCCGAGGATGAAATGCCCGGCCACCCAATCCGCCAGCTTCTGGATCGGCGCCTTGCTGGCCTGTGCATCCTCCACCAGCTTGATGATCTGCGCCAGGGCGGTCTCTTTTCCCACCCGCGTGGCCTTAAACTTGAACGCGCCGGTTTTGTTGATCGTCCCCCCGATGACCGGATCCCCGGCCTTCTTTTCAACGGGCAGGCTTTCTCCTGTCAGCATGGATTCGTCCACCGATGAATAGCCGTCAAGCACCTCACCGTCTACGGCAATGGACTCGCCTGGGCGGACCAGGATGGTATCGTTGATCTCGACCTCATCGGCAGGCAGTTCCTGCTCCGTGCCATTTCGTAGGACGCGCGCCAGCTTGGGCTGGAGCTTCATCAGCTTGCGGATGGCCTCCGATGTGCGGCCGCGGGTCAGCGCCTCCAGCCAGCGCCCGAGGATGATGAATCCGGTGAGGAGGGCTGCGCTCTCAAAAAAAGTGGCGCCTTCCCCACCAAAACCGGCCCTGGGGAAGAGCGTGTTGATGACCGCGATCCCATAGGCGGCGCCAATGCCTGTCGCATAGAGCAGGTTCATATCCGTCACGCCGTGCTTCAGGCCCCGCCATGAATTGGCGAAGAACTGCCGGCCCGGGCCGAATACGATCGGGGTTGTCAACAGGCCAATGACCCATTTATAGGAGAGCCAGACCGGGATGAAGGGCTTCAGCGGCCCCAGCATGTCATAGAAGGTGCCGATCATGACGATCAGGCCAATGATTCCGGCAACGATCAGATTACGGCCCTGGCGTTTGATCTCTTCCTCGCGGGCCTCACGCTCGCGGTCGAGCGCGTCCGCCCCCTGGCTGCGCTCCTGTGCCTCATACCCCACCTCGCGCACAGCCCGCTTCATGGCCGCCGTGGAAACAACCCCGGGGATATAAACAACCCTGGCGGTCGCGAGTCCCAGATTGACGACCGCCTCCTGCACGCCGGGCAATTCCTTGAGGGCACCTTCCACGTGGTCCACGCAGGAGGCGCAGGTCATGCCCCGCACCTCCAGGGTCACCTCGCCGGAAGGAATGCCATAGCCAACGTTCTCAACTGCGGTCTGCATATCCTTCAGACCGGTGCGCTGCGGGTCATAGCGGAGAACCGCCTTGTTGGTCGCCAGGTTGACGGTCACATCGGTGACGCCCGGCAGTTCTTTGAGCGCACCTTCAA
>CAYMQX010000237.1:0-5348 GCA_964392495.1 uncultured Anaerolineaceae bacterium | reverse complement strand
CGAGACCTCGATGGAATACATCTCGCCGCTCTCGTGTACCAACAGATGGTTGTAGCCTGCCGCCCGGTGCGATACCAGCGCCCGCCCGATGGCTCCTGAGATGCGCCGTGAAGACAGGATCGCCCTCGAGACGAAAAGCCGCGGGATGCCCATGCGTGAATCCGTGGGATAGACCGAGTCGATCAACTGCGCGATCCCGTACGCATTGAATCCCACATTGGGCAGCAGCCCGCCGTATGTCATGGCCAGGTACGGCGGCTCCTCCGTTGGGCAGGCAGAGATCACGTACACATCGTCCTCATCCTCCGGCACCCAATCCTCATTATGCGCTGCCAGGACGTGCCCGTCCGCCGTGCACTCTTCATTGACCGCAAAGCTTGTGCAGCGCGTCAGGTGCAGCGCGTCCATCGTGACGGCTTCCATGGTGTTCAGCGTCAGGATATCCGCAAAGCTCACCCTGGCCCCCTCCGCCAGCCCGCGCATCTCGTCCACATACTGCGGGTAGCGCTCCTCCGCGAACGGCAGATACTTCCGGGATTGTACCTGCGCGCCCGGCCAGGTTAATTCCAATTGCCCATAAGACTGGTCGATCAACATGCGCGCGTTTTCGATACTGTGCTGCACCTGTGCGCGGCAGGCCTCCCCGATCTGTCTGCCCATCTCCAGGAAGCTGCCTTTCACCTCCACCAGGGGCGGCGGTGTATTGTGGATGGGAGTATTCGGGATCGGGATTTGCTTGCGGCTGAGGAGCATACTTTCTCCTGAAAAGTCGAGAATAAACCAAAAAAAGCGCAAATTTCATCGTTTTTTGGGGGAAACAGGAAACCCGCCCTGGCATATCGCTCAGGGCGGGGAAAATTATAACACGCAGGGTTTTTCTAGCTTGCCGGGGGGATTTCCACCGTTGTCCCTGCCGGGACCGGATAACCGCGCGAGCCAAAACGCGTCAGAACCACTCCGCCCAGCCCAGCCAGGCCCACGAGCAGGCCTGCCAGCCCGCCAATACATGGGACCAAGCCTGCCAGGGCGCCGACCACCAGCATCAGCAGCAGGGTTCCGATCCCCGCGGAGACCGGGACGGACCACGACTGCTTCATCTGTCGTGCCAGGCGGTCGCCCACCTCCTGTCCCATCGCCACCAGACCGAAAAGCCAGGCCAGTGCCAGCGCGATCAACCCCAGCCCCGAGACCGGGATCAGGATGATCGTGACTGCCATGATCAGCAGCGCCAGGGTCGAGACCGCCACCGTGATCAGCCCGAAGCTGCCAGTGATGAGCGGCTGGGTGATGACCGCCTCGCTCACCCTCTCCATCTGCGGCTGCAGGAACAACGAGGCAACGACCGCGATCAGCCCGACTGCGATCGCCCATCCCACCGTCCCCAGGAAACCGGCAAACGGGTTGAAGTTCACCTTCACATTCGGCTCGGAGGGGGCTGGCAGAGGCAGGGCCGGCGTGGCCGGCAGGCTTCCGACCGATGGGATGCTGGGAATGCTGATATTCGGGGCCGAGGAATTGTCCTGGATCTTTCCAAGCACCTGGGCGCCGGGGGCGCGCATCAGGTTGCCCCCCACCATCGTAATATCTCCGCCGACAACCGCAGATTTCTCCAGCGAGGCTTGTCCTCCCACCAGGACCATATCGCCATTCAGCTTGCCCTCCATGCTCAGGTTGCCGCCCATCATGACGACATCGCCTGTGACCGTAACATCCTGGGCCGCAGATACATTGCCGCCGATGACGGCCATGCTGCCCTTCACAATGGAGCCTTGCTCCAGGGTCACATTCCCGCCGAAGACGATCAGGTCACCGCTCAGCGTCTCGTCCGCCTTTAAAGTAAAGCTATCACCAAAGATGATCTTGCCTCCCAGCGCGCCCTGCGCCAGCCCCCGCGCAGAGACGGGCAATGCAGGCAGCAGGAGGATCGCCAGCAGTAGTATGACCGCGATGTATTTTGTGATGCTTTTCATTCCTTATCCTACTCCTTGAGCAGCGTGTGTCAGCCGCCAGATTGAGACGGTCCATAGAAGGCTCAGGCCCGCCACGCCTGAGGCGGGGATCAGCCACAGGTACGGCGGGATGAACCCCGGTGCGACCCGCAGCAATACAAATCCCACCTCCACCATTGCCTGGGCGGAGTCCAGCACGAAAATGATCAATCCCACTAAAAGAGAAATCCATTCCGCCGGTGTGTCCGCGATACGGCTGAGCAGGGGGGCGATCAGCAGTGCGATAATCCCCAGCCCGGCCAGTGTGAACAGGATCACGCCCCAGAAGTTGCGGCGGCGCTGCGCAATTCGCTGGCTCTCCAGGCGCTCCTGGAAGCGGGCGGTAAAGCCCGGCGCCGGCGAAACCTGGCGCGTGTTTTGCAGGGCCAGGCCGGTCTCGGCCAACGCCTTGCAGTGCTCGCACTCCCTCAGGTGCAGGTTGAGTTTGCGTTTTTCCTCAAGATCCAGGGCTGCATCCTCGAGCAGCCAGGATTCAAAAGGCTGGTGATTCATTCGGCCTCCTTTGAGCACGGCTCCTGGACGTTTTCCCCTCCCACAGCCCGGCCATTTCGCGCCGGGCACGGTGCAGGCGGCTTTTCACCGCGCTCACGGATAAATTGAGCGCTTCTGCGATCTCGGCTTCGGAAAAGTCATGCCAGTAGCGCATCACAATGGCAGCGCGGTCTGTGGCGTCCAGATGGCGCAGCATACCGTGCAGGCGGTCGCGCTCCTCCCGCTTGATGGATTCGGCTTCCGGGTCGGGAGAGGCCGGGTCGGGCAATTCGAAACCTGACTCGCTCTCATCGGCCTCGTCCATCGAAAAGAAGGAGATCTTTCGACGCCTGAGACGGTCGATACAGTAGTGCGCGGCGATTGAAAGCAGCCAGGTTGCAAACGGCCGTTTCCGATCGTAGCGGTTTAAGTGCTGGAATACACGCAGAAAGGTCTCCTGGGCGGCGTCCTCGGCGGCTTGTTCCTCGCCGAGCATACGGTAGCACAGGTTAAAGACAGGTGTCTGGTAGGTCTCGACGATCCGGGTAAAAGCCTCGTCGCTCCCTTGTTGAGCCTGGAGTACCCAGGTCATTTCCTCGTTCACGCGCGCTCCTTGTCAGCTTGCTACCTATTCTACGCTCCTCGAAGCAAAAAGTTGCAGGATTTTCATCCGATTTCTCCTTTGCGCCTCCAGGTTTTGGGACATGCTCCCATCCTCGGATCGAGGAGGAGAAACAACCCGTCCCTCAGCCGGCTGGCGTGTATCCCCCGTTAATTCTTCCAATATTGTCCCTGCCCGGGCCTTTCCCCGGCAATGATCTGGCACACCCGTCCGGGCGTTTCACACACCGTGGCAGGGTCAGGCTGGGCAGCCTGGCCGGGGAACGCTTTATTGATCCTCCTTCACCGGTATCAGCAGGATCATACTCAGGAGCATGCAGACCGCGCCGAAGATAAACATGAAAGTATAGCCTGCCCACTGTTCCGGCCAGAGGGCGTTCATCCAATCCAGGAGCGGGCCCTCCAGCCGCGCCACTGCCCCCGAGCCGGCTGTCGCCAGGTTCGAAAGCCCCAAATATTTACCTGCCTCCTGGAGAGGCGCCAGTTTGTTGGTCAATGCCCAGTTGGCCGTCAGAAACAGCCCGATCCCCGCCCCCAGCACCATCCCTGAGGCCAGCAGTCCCGTCATGCTTCGCACCGGCATCATGATCAGCATCCCCACGGTTGCGAGGCAGGTCCCTGCATATAGGATCCGTTTCGCGCCGAACCGGTCCACCATCCAGCCGCCGATCAATACCAGCACCACAAGTGAGATCGTCAGCGCTGCCAGCAGATCCCCCGTCTGGCGCGGCGGATCTGGCACCCGCAGTACATCCTGGAGGTAATACTGGGCGAAAGACTGGACCCCGTAGATACCCAGCAGGAACAGCCCGCGCTCCCCGATCACCCACCAGTACGAGCGGTTCTTGCGCAGGTCCACACGGAATTGCTCGAAAAAGCCGCCCTCCGCCTTATACTGCGCGACCGCATGTGTGGGGGTTTCTGGCGTCCCGAGCAGGGTAACGATGAGTCCCAATGCAAGCAGCCCCATCACAACCCCAATGATCAATCCCGGGTCGCGCCCCTGCGGGTCGATCAGCCTGCCTGCCAGCAGCGAGGCAAGGATCAACGCGAGCATATCCATGAAGGTCTTGAGCGAGCTTGCCACCCCGATCTGCTTGTTGGAAATGCGGTCGGGCAGCAGCCCCTGCATGGGCGCATGCGCAATATTTGAACTGAATTGAAGACCCAGGTACCCGATCACGAACCAGGTCACGTCCCTTGTCCAGGCCAGAAGCGACAGGAACACGAAATCGAACAGCGTCCCCAGCAGGATCAGCGGTCTGCGCCTGCCCCAACGCGAGCGCCATCCATCCGAGAGCGCACCTGAGGCCGGCTGTACGATCATGGCGATAATCAACCCGACGAAGGTCAGCAGCCCCAGCCATGTGTTCTTGCGCGCCTCCGGCACATAGTTGAGCAGGATGACGGGCAGGATGATGGGATGCAGAGCATTCCACATGAAGGACAGCCCCACCCAGTAGCCGTTCATTACGATCATCCGCCCCAGGCTCACTCTTTTCATCCGAATTCTCCTCGCATGGTTTCAGGCAGCACGCGCGCGATTCTTTTCATGACTGTCTCTGCGATCAGGCGGTCCAATTCTTCACGTTTTCCTCCCGCCTGGGGCCTCTCCAACCGGAATAGGGGGCCGAAATGGATCTTCAGTTCCCCGCCCTCCTCCCAACCGCCCGCCGGCAGGATTGCCAACCCTCGTGCCGCCAGCAGGGAGATAAATCGCCCCGCGCCGGAAGGAGGCCATCCCAGCCCTCCCGTTGACACATCCCGGCCTTCCGGAGCCATGCACACAACCGCTTGCGGCTGGCTTTCCACATAGGCAAGCACATTGCGCACCGCCGCAGCCCGGGCTTCGACATCCTGCGGATTCGGCGGCATGGGCGGCATCGATGCCAGCCCATATATCCCTGCCAGCCTTCCAAAGAGGAAACGTGAGATACCCACCTTCACGGGCTCGTACCACCTTCCGGAGGCCGTCCATCTGGAGGCAATGATCCATATATGCGGCATCCTCAGCCGTGCTGAGACGCTTAATGCCTGCCACCAGACGGCAAATCCTGGTCGTTGATAATGGTTCATCACGAGCAGAAAAGGTCCGCATGACGGGATGCATTCCTCCCCCAATATCCGCGCGGGCGGCCGGAAGCCGCGGATACAAGCCCGGGCATCCAGCCGCAGATCGCGCCGCCTCCCACTCAGGACAGCCCACAATATTTTGACTACCATGTCGCCGGGAATGTGATACCAGGG
>CAYMQX010000236.1:0-5426 GCA_964392495.1 uncultured Anaerolineaceae bacterium | reverse complement strand
AGAAAGTCATCTATCTGTTCATAAAATCCAGCGGAGGGAGCGGGCAGTCCTCCCTGCTGTTGGTCAACCTGTTGCGGCAGTACTGCGACGAAGCGATCGCGGTAATTCCCCTGGAATGCGCCTCTGCGGCCACCATGATCGCGCTGGGGGCCAACGAGATCCAGATGGGGCCGATGGCCTACCTGACTGCTGTCGATACCTCCCTGACACACTCTCTCTCACCAATCGACCGGGATAACGACAGGGTCAGTGTGAGCCTGGATGAGTTGACGCGAGTGGTGCATCTGTGGCAGAGCCAGCGCTCGGATTCGAACGAGAACCCCTATCTCGAACTGTTCAAGTACGTGCATCCTCTGGTCATCGGCGCGGTGGACAGGGCGGAGTCGTTATCCATCATGCTGTGCAAGGAGATCCTCTCGCACCACATCACGAACGAGAAGACGACAGAGCAGATCGCTGGCGCGCTGAACTCGAAATACCCCTCCCACAGCTACCCCATTCTCTATAACGAAGCTCAGCGCATTGGGCTGAATGTGAACCGGCTCGATCCCGAAGTCAACGCGCTTTTATTAGAACTGAACGAACTGTACAGCGAGATGGGACAGCGCGCCACGACGGATTTCGACGATACCCATGCGCATGGCAATGAGATCCTCAACATCTGGGAAGCCAACGAGGTACAGGTTTTCTACCAGCAGGATAAGGATTGGTTCTACCGTACCGAGGAGCGCCGCTGGATCACCCTGAACGACAATTCAAGCTGGCGGCGATTGCAGAAAGTGGGCGCCAAGGTCGAGAAGTCCATTCTGCATATTGCCTGAGCGGGGCGACCCTGGCGCTGATCCCCTGTAAATCCCCGGATGGGCGATGCCGTGCAGTCGTCCAGTACAATGATGAAGATCGTGATACTCAAGTTCCGGGAATGGCTCCGTAGAAATGGCCTATGAAAGCTGTAAAGGGACATGGAAACTACGATCGAAGTCCATGGATTGAGAAAACGCTTCGGTTCGGTGATAGCTGTAGACGGGGTGGACCTTAATGTGGCGGAAGGGGAAATCTACGGTTTCCTTGGGTTGAACGGCGCGGGCAAGACAACGACAATTCGGCTCCTTTTGGGGATGATCCAGCCTACCGGCGGGTATGTTGACCTGCTTGGACAAAGGGTCGGACCCGGCGGGAAAGGACCCTGGAGCCGTGTGGGACACATGGTGGAAAGTGCTGTCGCTTACCAGGAACTGACGGTCCTTGAGAATTTGGTTCTGGCGGCAAAACTGCAAAATATCGCGGGGATGAATGATGTACGGCGGGTGTTAAGACAGCTTGGTCTGAGCGAACTTTCCAACCGCAAAGCAGGCTATTTATCACTCGGAAATCTTCAGAGATTGGGGCTGGCGCGGGCTCTTCTCCACTCCCCGAGAATCGTGATCCTTGACGAGCCCGTAAATGGTCTGGACCCTGCCGGCGTCGCAGAGATCCGGACTCTGCTGGCCTCGCTGGCACGTGAACAGGGCGTTACCATCTTGATGTCCAGTCATAACCTGCCTGAAGTGGACCGGTTGGCGACACGGATCGGCATCATCCACAAAGGGAAATTGATCGAAGAATTGGATGCCGAATCAATGGAAGGGCTGCGCGCCCGGCGGTTGACGATTCAGGTGCGCGACCGCAAGGCAGGGGAGGCCGCCCTACGGGATGCAGGGTATCTGGTGGAGGAAGATCCACAATTGGATCGATTACGGCTATTTGAGCCGAGGGTTCTTGAGGCTCCCGACGAGATCGCCCGCCTGCTGACCCTTAGCGGGAACCCGCCGATGCATCTATCCGTTGATCAGGAAGCGCTTGAAGAGCACTTCATGCGGCTCACAGGAGGCGGCGGAGGATGAATCTAAGAGCCGCGCTCGGAACGGAATTCCTCAAAAGCCACCGGTCAGGGGTCCCATGGCTGGTAGCTTTGGGTTACTGCGCTGGCCCTGCCATAGTCGGACTCTTTATGATCATCCTGAAGGATCCGGAGGCAGCGCGCTCTATGGGACTGATCAGCGAAAAGGCGAACCTGACCGCAGGGGAGGCAAGCTGGGCAGCATTTTTCAATATGCTTGAGCAGATGGGGGCCATTGCAGGCACCATCCTTTTTGGAATGCTTACTGCCTGGGTATTTGGCCGTGAATTTTCCGACCGGACGGTCAAGGAACTGCTTGCCGTGCCGACGTCACGCGCTGCGATCGTACTGGCAAAATTTCTTGTTGTCTTGGGCTGGACAACGGCCATCTCCATTTTGATCTTTGGAGTGGGCTTGATCATCGGATCCCTGGTCCAGATCCCTGGCTGGTCGTGGGAGCTGCTGTACGCTTCCACCGTGGATTTCATGGGGGCCAGCATCCTGACCATTGCGCTGCTCCCTTTCGTCGCATTTGCGGCGAGCTTCCGAAGAGGCCCACTCCCGGGCGTTGTCTGGCTGTTCTTTACCGTTGTCCTGGCGCAGGTCTCTGCGGTGATCGGTTGGGGGGACTATGTTCCCTGGGCCGTGCCCGCGCTTTTCAGCGGAGCAATCGGCCCGCGATCAACCCAACTTGGAATGCACAGTTATATTATCCTCCTGTCAAGCTCACTTATCGGAATACTGATCACCCTGCTATGGTGGCGGAATGCAGACCAGGCCCGCTAATTTAACAGACCTCCGGCTTTCAGCCGGAGGTCTTATTTTTGGGCGGAAGATCATGCGGTCTCGAGGTATTTCTCGATCTCGTAATCGCTAACCCGAAGGCGGAAATCGTCCCATTCCTCCCATTTGGCGCGGGTAAAAGCCTCAAAGGCCACAGGACCCAGGGCCCCGCGCAGAACGGAATCCTTCTCGAGTTCGGTGAGCGCTTCAGCCAGAGAACCAGGCAGCTCGCCCACGCCCAGTTTCTTGCGTTCCTTCTTATCGAGGTGATAGAGGTTGATGTTGTTGAGGGGACGCGGCGGGACGTCCTGGCAATCGATACCGTCCATGGCGGCCGCCAGCATGCCGGTAAAGGCCAGATAAGGGTTGGAGGATGGGTCGGGAAAACGGAGCTCGGCGCGCATGGACTTGTGACGGCCCTCGGTGTAGCGCGGGATGCGGATGAGGGCCGAGCGGTTGATCTGAGCCCAGCCGATATATACGGGGGCTTCATATCCGGGCACCAGGCGCTTGTAGGAGTTCACGGTGGGGGCCACCAGGCCGGCGAGCCCGCGGGCATGGTTCAACTGCCCCGCGATGAAGGAACGGGCGGTCGCCGAAATCTTGAACTCATCGCCATCGTCAAAGAATACGTTGTTGCCCTGCTTGTCAAAGAGCGACTGGTGACAGTGCATGCCCGAACCGTTGATGCCGAACACCGGTTTGGGCATGAAGGAGGCTGTCAGTCCATGCTGGGCGGCGATGGCCTTGACCGTGTATTTCAGGGTCAGGACATTATCAGCGGCCCGTACAGCATCGGCAAAGCGGAAGTCGATCTCATGCTGCCCAAGGGCTACCTCATGATGGCCGACCTCCACCTCCAGCCCCATCGCATTCAGGGCGTCCATCAACTCGGTGCGTACGGTGACGGCCTCATCGAATGAGGAGAAATCGAAGTAGCCGCCCACATCATGAGGGACCGGATGGACGCCGTGACCGTTGGTCCCTTTGAACAGGAAAAACTCCGGCTCAGGGCCGATATTGTAGATCCAGCCGCGTTCCGCCAGTTTTTTCAGTGCCCGCTTCAACAAGCCGCGCGGGTCTCCCTCGAAGGGCTTGCCGTCGGGTGTGAAAATGTCACAGAAGACGCGCGCCCGGCGGCGGTCGGCGGGAGACCAGGGGAGGACGGCATAGGTCTCCACATCGAGCTCGAGGCGCATATCCGATTCCTGGATGCGGGCGAATCCCTCCACCGAGGAACCATCGAACCAGACCCCGTCTTCGAGCGCCGCTTCCAGACGGCCGACGGGCATATCCACGCTCTTCACCGCGCCGATGACATCGGTGAACTGGAGAGAGATGAACTTGACCTCATCTTCCTTTACGCGCTTGAGCAGATCCTTTGCATCCATTGTTACTTTCCTTCCTTTGAATAGGTGGGGTTGAATTCTCCGTCACTGCGGGGGCGAATCGCAGACTGTGAGCCAGGGGATTTACCGCCTTCCCGGGGGGCGGCGGAAGGCTTTCCAACCGACGAAGCGTTGATGAAAATCACGGAGCTGACGATCAGGATGGAAGCCAGAAAGATACGGCCATTCAGGGTTTCGTTGACAAACAAGGCCCCAAGCAGTATGGCAACAAGCGGATTGACGTATGCGTAGGTGGCAATAAGCGAGACGGGGGCATTTTGCAGAAGCCAGCCGTAGGATACGAAACCGATCAGCGAACCGAAGGCGATGAGATACGCCAGACCGAGCCAGGAGGCGGTGGAGACGGAAGAGAAGCTGAATCCGCGCCATTCGCCGGTCAGGACGCTTACAAGCAGCAGGGCAGCCGCGCCTGCCAGCATCTCACCGCCGGTCATCATCAGTGTCGAGCGCGGTATATCTGCGGAACGACTGTAGATGGAGCCAACCGACCAGAGGAAGGCGGCGGTTATCAAGGCAAGGGTGCCCAGGGTGTCGAACTGCATGCCACCCGTCAGGCTGGTGGGGCCGACCAGGAGATAGATGCCTGCAAACCCGATGCCAAGTCCCGCCAGGGTACGCCAGCGCGGCTTGTTTCCCATCGGACGGATCGCTTCGATCAGCACCATCCAGAGGGGGATGGTTCCCACGATCAGGGCGGCGATGCCGGAAGGAATACGCTGCTCGGCAAGGGAGACCAGGCCGTTACCGCCCAGCAGGAGGAGCGCCCCCACGATCGCCAGTGTTTTCCACTGCCGGGGGGTAGGCAGCGGATCTCCGGCCAGGCGCCGCCAGATCAGCAGGATCGCCCCTGAGGCAAGGAAGCGGAAACCTGCGCTCATAAAGGGCGGGATTGTTTCCACCGCGAAGCGGATGGCCAGATAGGTGGAACCCCAGACGACATAAAGTGCCAATAAAGCAGTCCAGATGCGAGTTTTCATATCCTGCTTTCTGCTCCTGCTCCGGTCTAAAAAAAGAAGGGCACGCCGCGGGCATGCCCTTATCATGGCATCGAAGCCATAAATAAAACAGCCCTTCCAAATAGCACCGGGCGACAGCCGCGTTTCTGCCCGGGTCACTGCGCCGGCCTTGTCCCGACCGTTGCCGGTCGGTTTTCAGCCTGACGGGCAGCAGCGTTTTTTTAAACGCTTTCTGCCTGACGCTTTCTTCGGAAGGGAGAAAGGAGCCTGTGACCAGACTCCAGAGGCATCCGCTGATCGATCCGATTTTTTCCCGATACCCCGGGATTAGCGCGTCCCTCGCGGGACGGAACCTCCACCTCGTGATCCTGAAAACCAGGACCCAGCCGCTGATTCTCC
>CAYMQX010000235.1:1247-5434 GCA_964392495.1 uncultured Anaerolineaceae bacterium | reverse complement strand
GCAGGGCGATGGGGTAGATCTCCTGGATCAGGAAGGTCAGGTCCTGGATGACCTCGTACACCAGGTTTTCAGCCTCGCTCAGGTGAGACTCCACCCCGACTGGAGGTTCCGGGACTCCGCTGCCCAGGATTTCGTTGGCGGTCCCCAGTTGGGCCAGCGCCGCGAAGGCCTTTTGCTTGGCACTGTCGTGCAGGTCGCGTGCCAGGCGGTTGCGCTCCTCCATGACCGCCAGGTCGCGGGTCTGTTCGAATAACTCCATATTGGCGATGGACAGCGAGGCCCGCTGCACCAGGGCCGTAAAGAGCCGCAGGATATCCTCATTGATGGCCCCCGGATGCGTGAAGCCTACATGGAAAATTCCCACCGCCCGGTTGTCCACCTTGATCGGCAGGTGCACGAAGGAATGGATGCCCTCCCGGCCGAGCGCCTCTTTCAGGTCGGGGCGCAGTTGTTCCTGGTCCGCTTCCGAGATGACCCGCGGCTCTCCCGTCCGGAGCACTTCCCCGGCCAGCGCCTCAGTCCGGGTGAACTTGAAGACCTCCAGGGTCTCCGGGCTGAATCCCTGGCTGACGCGCGGCTCCAGGCGGGCATCCTCCTCGTCCCACGCCAGCACCATGCTGCGATCCGCCTTCAGAATATCCACTGCCACGTTCACCAGCGTCTGGAAGATCTGGTTAAGGCTGACCGTGCGCAGGATCTTCTCGTCCGCCTGGTAGAGGGCCTCCATCTCAAGCGTGCGTTTCTCAAGCTCACGTGTCCGGTCCTGCACCAACCCGGCCAGTTGGCGGTTGCGGCGCTGGATGGAGCGCAGCCGGAGGCCGTAGCCTGCCACCACCGCCAGCCCCAGGCCCACCCCTGCAAGGACGCGGAACCAGTTGGTCTGCCAGAAAGGCGGGATGACCGTGACTTGTACCCGCAGCGGCCTGGCCCCCCAGATGCCGTCGCTGTTTGTGCCGTTGAGCAGCAGCGTATAGCTCCCTCCCGGCAGGTTGGTATAGCGTCCGCTCCGGCGCGTGCCGATGTAATTCCAATCGCCGTCAAAGCCCTCCAGCTTGTACGCATACTGGTTGCGGGAGGGCTGGCCGTAGGCCAGGGCTGCAAACTCGAATTCGAACTCGTTCGCAGGCCACGCCAGGGTAATGTCGCGGACGTACTGCGGCTGCTGGTTGGGCTTAAGGGCTTTGCCTTCCTTCATGATCGAGGTCAGGACGATCGTTGGCTGCAGGTCGCTGACCATGATCTTGAGCGGGTCGAAAGCATTGATGCCGTTCACACCGCCGAAGTACATATCGCCGAACGGGCTGATCGCGTAGGCCGACATGTTGAACTCGTTGCTCTGCAAGCCATCGCTCACCCCGAAGCTGCGGATCTCGTTGAGCCGCGGGTTGTAACGCGCCAGCCCGTTGTTGGTGCTCAACCAGAGAGCGCCTGCATCGTCCTCCAGGATGCCGTAGATCACGTTGTTCGGCAGGCCGTCCTTCTCACGCAGGTGTGTGAATGTATCCGTGACCGGGTCATAACGGTCCAGCCCGCCTCCGCCTGTCCCGATCCACAGACTGCCCCGGCGGTCCTGGTGGATGCTCAGGATGGTGTTATTGCTCAAACTGGAGGGGTCGCCGGGGTTGTTGAAATAGCTGGTAAAGCCCTCTCCGGTCTGGTTCAGGCGATGCAGCCCTCCGCCAAATGTGCCCACCCACAGGCGGCCTCCGGAATCCTCATCCAGGGCGACCACCTGGTTAGCCGAGGTGCTGGGGTTGGGCGCATAATGGATGAATGTGCCCGATTCCGGCTCGAACTGGTCCAATCCCCGGCTGGTCCCCACCCACAGCCGCCCTTCCAGATCGCGATACAGGCTGTAGATCGGCAGGCCCGAAATCCCCTGGCCCTCTTTGGAGGATGGACGCAAGTGCACCACCTTGCGTGTCATCGGGTTCAAGCGGTCCAGGGCCCGGTCGGTACCCACCCAGATATCCCCGCTGGGATCGCCCAGCACCGCGTAGACTTCATTGCTGCTCAGGCTGTCCGGGTTGGCGGGGTCGTTCCGGAAATGGTCGAAGCGGCCCGATATGGGATTGAGGTGGTCCAGCCCGTCGCCGCGTGTGCCGATCCAGATCAATCCCTTGGGGTCGGCGTAGATCTGTGAGATGAGGTCGCCGCTCAGGCTGTTGGGATCATCCGGGTCGTTGCGATAATAGATGAACTGGTCCTGCTGGCGGTTGTATTTATTGAGTCCGCCCCCGAAGGTCCCCACCCACATCACACCCGTATCATCCTCATACACCGCAAGGATGCTGTTGGTGCTCACGCTGTTCAGATTGGCGGGCTGGTGCCGATAGTGGATGAAGTAGTCATAGCGGGTGTTGAAGTAGTCCAGCCCGTTATCTGTCCCCACCCATAACCCATTGCGGTGATCGAGATACAGCGTCGAGACCATATTTGCGACCAGGCTGTGTGCCACAACCGGGTCATGCTGGTAGCGCTTGAAACGGTTGGTGTAGTGGTCGAGGCGGTTCAGCCCGTTGTCGGTCGCCACCCACAGGTCGCCCGTTTCATCCTCCAGGATCGCATTGATGTGGTTGCTGCTCAGCGTGCCGATATCGCTTGGCGTGGATTTATAGACCTGGAATGTGGCATCCGCCAGGTTGAAGCGCGTCAGTCCGTCGCTGGTGCCCACCCATAACCCGCTGCGGGCGTCCTCGAACAGGGCCGTAATAACGGTATTGGGCAGTCCGCTTGTGGTCGTGTAATGCTTGAAATCGTTGCTCGACGGGTCAAAGCGGTCCAATCCGCTGCCCGTCCCGATCCACAAAGTGTCCCGGCTGTCGATCAGGATCGTCAGCACCTGGTCGCTGCTCAGGCTGGCCGGGTTTGCTGGACTGTGCCGGAACGTGGCAAACGTTCCCGAGCGCGGGTCGAAGCGGTTCAGGCCCCCCTGCCGGGTGGCGATCCACAGGAACCCCTCTTTATCCTCCAGGATCTTCGTGATCCAGCGGTCGCTGATGGAGTCGGGCAGGTCCTCATTGGGGCGGAAGATCGTGAAGTTGTAGCCGTCATAGCGGTTCAGTCCGTCTTGAGTGCCGAACCACAGGAAGCCCTGGGAATCCTGCAGGATGGTGTTGACCGAGCTTTGTGAAAGCCCCTGCTCGATGCTCACCCGCTCGAAGCGGATGGACGGGTTAAATCGGTTGATGATACGCGCCGGAGCGGGCACGGTTGGCTTTGGGATTGGGCCGGGGGTGAGGGTCGGCGCGGGGGGAGGCATCTGGACACCGCACGCGGCCAGGGCCAGAAGCAGCAGCACTCCGTTAAAAAATCGCAGCTTGCCCATACTTTCCGCTTCTATTATATTCCCTGCGGCCTTTTGCAGTGGTTTGACAAGGAGATTGTAAGAATATTGTCTTTTTTGGAGGTTAATGGGGTGGGATGGCACGGGCCCGGTGAAAAATCTGCTCCTTCACGTGGCTGGCCGTCTCGCGCGTGATATAATAAGCCAAGCAGGGACGAGGTCCCTCCCACTGGGGATGACAGGCTTCGACGGGAGAGGCTGGTCCCGGAATGCGAGCCGAGCGGCGCCGAACTCGTTAAATCAGCGCAAACCTTAAGTGCCAACCGCACTTCCTATGCTGCCATGCCCCTCGCTGCATAAGCGGAGGATCTGACAGTACAGCCTCCTTGTTGAGGCTGCGTCTGCCGGCCCCGTTCTCCACCCGGTGACGGATCGGGCGACACAATGATGGAGTGCCGCACACGACTCTGCTAAGTGTGCGAAAGACACAGCAGATGGCTGCAGGGTTACTTGCCCGCCGGGATCCCTCGCAGTGACAAAGATCGGCAGGCTACGCTCGTAGATTTCCGAGGATCGATTCTTTCGGACGCGGGTTCGATTCCCGCCATCTCCACCTGATCCGCTTGACCAGCAGCTTTCCTGCTGGTCAAGCCCTTATATGCCTCCCATCCAATCCGTTCCCCTCCTCCTCGCCGTTTTCCTGCTCGCTGCCTGCCAGCCATCTGCCGTTCCCACCTCCCTTCCCAACGCGGCGGTGACCCTCACCGCTTCGTTGCCCCCACCCTCTCCCAGTCCCACCTTTTCCCCCCAGCCCGGGGCCCCCCCCCCCCCCCCCCCCCCCCCCCCCCCGCGCCGGGGGGGGGGGGGGCGCGGGGGGGGGGGGGGGGGCGCGCGGGGGGCG
>CAYMQX010000235.1:0-1237 GCA_964392495.1 uncultured Anaerolineaceae bacterium | reverse complement strand
CACCCTGACGCCTGCGCCTCCCACGCCCCTGCCGCGTTTCTTTACCGAGCAGTTCGAAGGCGGAGTCCCGGCCTGGGCCATGCTCCAGAGCAACGCGGACACGCCGCCCGCAGTCCGCCTGCAGGACGGCGCCCTGGTCTTCGATCTCCAGCAGCCCTATCAGTGGGCATACACCATTTTAGGAATGCAGGAATACACGGATGTGCGCCTGGATGCGCTGGTGCAGAGCCGAGGCACCGGCCCTGAGGCGCTGGGTTTGGTATGCCGGTACAGTGAGGCGGATGGCTGGTACGAGTTCAACATCTCCAGCGACGGCAGCTACAGCGTGCTCCTTGGCCAGTGGCTGGAGAAGGGCGTCGCCACCTATTCTCCGATTGCCGCCGCAGATTCCGAATACCTGAAGCGCGGCGGCGAGCAGAACGAGATCGGCCTGGCCTGCCAGGAGGATACCCTCTGGCTCTACATCAATGGCAAGCTCTTCCGCAAGCTGGATGTGGCCCGCTTTGGCCTCCGCCAGGGCCGGCTGGGATTGGCCGCTGCCTCCTTCGAAAACCTTCCCGTCACCGCCGCCTTCGACTGGGTGAAGGTCGGCGAGCCCTGATTACAATTCCATATTGATTCGCTCTCCTCAGTGTCGGCGCCCATATAATCCGCTGCATAGACTTCCATCAAGACAGGGGCAGGGAGGGTACAATGCAGCACATTTCTGGCTCCCGGGGGGGTTGGGTTCTTCTTGTCGCAGCGCTGTTTTTCATCCTGGCCTGTTCCTTTTCGCTCGCTCCGGTCCCGGCCACGCCGGCCTTCGACCCCACCAAGCTCGCGCTTGAATTTCAATTGACTTCTGTGTCGATGCAGATGACTCAAAAGGCGCTCATCGAGCAGTCTGTCCCTACCCCTCTGCCGCCTGTCCAGCAGGTACAGGTCACCGAGCCGCCTGCGCAGCCCCCGACCCCTGCGGATATCCAGCCCACGCCCACCGAGGATATCGAAGCCGAGATCAAAGACGCAAAAATTCTGGTCTACGAGAACACAGATGAGCGCGGTATTGGCATGTGGATCCAGGATGCCCTCAACAGCATGGGCCTCAAGTTTACCCAGACCGGCTCCTACAGCGGTCACTTCATGGAATACCTCAACTCGGGTACCAAGTGGGACCTCATCATCGTGGGCGCCGAGGACAAGGACAAGATCTCCGGCGAGTTCTACCACCTGGTCTACCACTCGGTTTACGGCCTGC
>CAYMQX010000234.1:0-5440 GCA_964392495.1 uncultured Anaerolineaceae bacterium | reverse complement strand
CCATGCGTGGAGCCGCTATGGCATCCACGATTCTCCACGTTAC
Source organism: uncultured Anaerolineaceae bacterium (assembly GCA_964392495.1). Classification (GTDB taxonomy): domain Bacteria; phylum Chloroflexota; class Anaerolineae; order Anaerolineales; family Villigracilaceae; genus JACPVF01. Next base: position 5,397 of record CAYMQX010000234.1, on the reverse strand, counting down.
AAGCTTCCCTGCTCCCCGGTCTGCAACCTCCGTACTGATCGCCCCCTCCGGTTCCATAATCAGTCCGGAGGCGTCGGAGTTGATCGCGAGGCGCAGAGTGAAATCCCTCACCTGCCGGGGTTCCGGGATCTCAAAAACGAAATAATCCATCCCACTTAAAAAATAATGGATACTGACGCTGATCTGCTCGCCTGGCCCAATTGTCTTTTCCCAGGAGAGTCTATTGTTGTTCACGAGGAACGGGATCTCAACCTCATCCAGCAATACCCGGATATCCCGGCAAAGGCCTGCCTCTGGAATGGGAAAAATAAACCTCGCATATACATCCTCCTGCAGCGGGTTCTTGATCCTGTAGTGATAATCTGCGGTCAGTGCATATGCGTTGAACCCATCCGTGGGGTTCTCAGGATTAACCATATCCAGTTCCAGGTCTCCAGCAAAACCCGTGATGAGATTCTCCGCTATTAACTCTTCCACCAACGTATTCCGGTAAAGCACCCTTCCCAAAGGGTCGGCAGGCGGGATGGATTCCACGACCTCCCGCCAGACCGCGGGGGTCACAACCAGATCGCTCTGGACGACCTGCCCTCCATACCGGGAGCGCCAGCCATTCCACCGGATGTTGGAAAGGCTGCCCTGCCTGGTAAATGACCCATATATCTCACTAAAACCCATGTAATCCCTGTCAAGCAGGAATTGGAAAGCTCCTGACATTCCCAGGAACAACAACCCACACAATAAGGCATTAATCAGTCTCCTCACCCATGTCTGGAGGCTGGAACTGGTTCCTGGTTGAGAGGTAATGATACCGCCAAATAAAAGGACAGCCGTTACCGCCAGGAAAAGTCCGGCAACCGGTTCACGGCCGATCCAATCGGCGAGCAGTCCCGGCAGTGCATTTCCCACGGCCTATCTCTGCGGGGGCGGTTCTTGAGGCTTGCCTCGGACATACAAAGCAAGCCCGGTAATGAACAGGATTAACCCTGCCTGCAGCAGGGCGCTGAACGCGTTCTGCCGGCTCAACCCGGTGACAAGCCCGGAAAGAGGATAGAGAATGCTGAAAAACACCACAAGGAGATAGATAAGGCTGCGCAGGATCCGGGAGGGCAGTTTCCGGAAAAGCAGCCACGAGAGGAACAAAGTCAGCCCCGCGCCGATGATCAACGAACCCCAGAACCCGAAGACGAAATCGCTGATCGCGGCCATCAAGAGGAATTGCATACAATATACGGCTGAAAGCAGCGCCAGGTCCAGGAAGCGAACGTTCATTCCCCAGATCAGCATCGTGAGGGCCAGCATTGCGCCCAGCAGTGTCAGTGCATATGGTGAAATGACGAGCACTCGCAGCACCTGCGCGCCCGGCTGCTGCGGTTGGACGAGTGCCACGCCCATACCGGCCACCGTAATCGCCCGGTCAAGATTCCAGGTGAGGATGGAGCCCCGCCCATCGTTCGTTGGCTGGATCGCTGTGGGCGTGATCACGCCATCCGGATAGTTCAACAGCGAGACGGGAAGCCGGTCCACAGTCAGAGTCAGGCTGAAATTTCTAATCTCCCGCTGGATAGGGATCTGGTAATAAAAATAGTCCATGCCCCGCGAGGAATAGGTAATGAGGATCGTGCTGCGTTTGTGAGGTTCCATTTGCACAATCCATGAGACCAGGTCCGGTGCAAAACGCAGGTCAGAGCTGATGTCGCGGTCATCCATTTTGATGACGAAATTCTCGAAAAGAGTCTGCCCCTGGGACAAAGGAAAGTGGAATTCTGCATCGGTAGTCAGGTTTGAATCGTTCATAACTTCATACATAAGCCTTACATCCACAATATATCCGCTGTAGAGAGCATATCCTTTCTCGCGTTCGCTCAACTGCATTTTCACATCCCCCTCAAAGCCGGTAATGCTGTTCTGGGGTATATTCTGGCGCTGTTTTACCATCCGGTAGGCAGGAGGCTGGGTCAGATCTTCCCGCGGGATCTCCTCTTTCACTTCAGTCTCAACTGAGTGGGAAACGGTCAGTTCGATCTGCGTATGCGGACGACCCCAGATGGACCACGCGCTGGCGCGGCTGATGTCACTCAGGCTTCCATGCGTGGAATAGTAGGTGGCAATATTGTCGTTAAGTACCGCCCGGAAAGCCCAGAGCAGCCCGATAAAGAGGATAGCCCCTACCGACGCCTCGATCACCCGTCGCATCCAGGGCCAGAAAGTGCTCTCCACCTCACTGCTCCCACGGAACGCCGAGCCGAATAAGACTACTGCCGTGACGATCATCAGCAGGCTGACCGCCGGCTCCAGGTTCATCCAGTTGACGAGCTTATTAAAGAGATCCATCATCCAGCCCTCCCCAAGACGCTATAAATAAAATATACAATATTTTTGAGGTTAGGATTCGGACGATTCTCCACCGATTGGAATACCTTATCAAGGATCCTGTCATTCGAGTTCCTCAGGATATGCAAAGATATCTTTCTACTTTCACATTCTTGATAATCAAGACATTGACCATCCATTTTAGGATGAATAAAATAGGATGCACACCTCGCAATTCCTATCATGGAGAAGACATGCCCCCTTCACTTTCGGCCTCCGCACAGAAGATTCAAGACTTGTTGACCGGACAAGGCTATGATCTTGTCGTCGTCGAACATTCCGAGTCCACACGTACCGCCCAGGAAGCAGCTGATCGCGCCGGCTGTTCGCTGGGTCAGATCACCAAATCCCTGATCTTTCAGGGAAAGACCAGCGGCAAACCAATCCTCGTGCTCACCAGCGGCGCCAATCGGGTGGACGAAAAGATTCTCGCCCGGTACGCTGGCGAACCGATCCGCCGCGCCGACGCTGATTTTGTCCGCGGGGTGACGGGATTCGCCATCGGCGGCGTCCCTCCGCTTGGGCATATAAATTCGATCGTCACTTTTCTCGATGAAGATCTGCTGCAATACGAAACCATCTGGGCAGCGGCAGGCACTCCAAACGCCATATTCGAGCTTACTCCCACCCAACTCCAGGCGATGACAGGCGGCCAGCCTGTGCGGATTAAGCCTTCTCCCTGATCCTGCGGATTTTGTGCATCTGATCAGTCATCTCGTTTGCAATCGGACTATCTTTGTCGTAAAATTTGGTTATCCCAGCTCACGGAGGAGCCATGACCAAACTCGTCTCCAAACCCGAAGTGCGTCCGATCACCGAGGAAGCGGACTTTCTTCAGATCAAATCCATTGATCATTTACATTTTTATGTCGGTAACGCTAAACATGCCATGTATTACTGGTGGAAGGGCTTTGGATTTAAACCCGTGGCATACTCCGGTCTTGAAACCGGAAACCGCGAATATGCCTCATATTTAATGCAGTCCGGACAAATACGCTTTGTGATCTCAGCCCCCTACGGCCCATCCAGCCCGCTGGCTTCGCACCACATGGTTCACGGTGACGGAGTGAAAGTCATTGCGCTTGAAGTGGATGATGTGGAGAAGGCCTGGAAGGAGACCACCTCACGGGGTGGTAAATCCGCCTGGGGGCCGCGCGAGGAGAAGGATGAGAACGGCATCTTCCGCACCTCCGCCATCCACGCCTATGGCGAGACTCTGCATGTCTTCGTGGACCGGGATGATTATCGCGGCATTTTTGCGCCTGGCTACCAGCCGATCCAGGGCAAGGAGGCCAATTCCACCGGGCTGGCAGCCGTGGACCACGTCGTCGGCAACGTTCAGTTGGGCAAGATGAACGAATGGGTGAACTATTACCACCGGGTACTTGGCTTCCGTCAGCTCCTTCACTTCGACGACAAGGACATTTCCACCGAATATTCCGCCCTGATGTCCAAAGTGATGCAGAACGGCAATGGGCGTGTCAAATTCCCGATCAATGAACCGGCCGATGGAAAAAAGAAAAGCCAGATCGAGGAATATCTGGATTACTACCTCACCCCGGGCGTCCAGCATATCGCCATGGCGACCGGAAATATCATCAAAACAGTGACCGAGCTCAAGGAGCGCGGGATCGAATTCCTGCGCGTGCCTGATACCTACTACGAGGTCCTCCCGGACCGTGTCGGATCCATCAAAGAGGATTTGAGGGCCATCCACGAGTTGGGGATCCTTGTAGACCGGGACGATGAGGGCTATCTCCTTCAGATCTTCTCCAGGCCCATCCAGGATCGTCCCACCATGTTCATAGAGGTGATCCAGCGCCATGGAGCCAAGGGCTTTGGCAAGGGAAATTTTAAGGCGCTGTTCGAATCGATCGAATTGGAGCAGGAACGCCGGGGTAACCTGTAATGATCCTGGCCACCTACTCCACCCAGACGGACCCGGAGAAAAAACCCGGCATTGTAAAGAATGGGCGCGTCCATGCCCTGCCATTCCCGGACATGCAGGCCGTCATTCGTGCGGGCATTGAGGAGGTGGAACGCTCCGTCGCATCCGCTCCCATCCATATTGCCCATGTCACCTTCCATGCCCCCCTCAGGCCCACCACGCTGCGCGATGGCTACGCCTTCGAGCAGCATGTCCGCACAGCCAACGCCAATCGCGGCCGGGAGGTCCCCTCTGAATGGTATAAATTCCCGGTCTTTTACTTCACCAACCCGAACAGCATTTATGGTCCGAATGACGAAATTCCTTACCCTGCGTACACCCAGGAACTGGATTACGAGTTGGAGATCGCCGCTGTGATCGGAAAGGGCGGGCGCGATATTCGTCCCGAGGAGGCTGCCCGCCACATCTTCGGCTTCACCATCTTCAATGATTGGTCGGCGCGCGATGTCCAGCGCGAGGAGATGATCGTCGGTCTCGGCCCCGCCAAAGGCAAGGATTTTGCATCCTCTTTGGGACCTTATCTGGTCACCATTGACGAATTGGCAGAGCGTGCCACCGCCCGGGCAGGAGTCTTCGACATGACCATGATCGCCCGTATCAATGGCAATGAAATGTCACGCGGCAACCTGAAAGACATCTACTGGTCCTTCGGTGAGATCATTGCCCGCGCCTCGGAAGGTGTGGATCTCCAACCGGGTGACGTGATCGGATCGGGGACGGTCGGCACCGGCTGCCTGCTGGAATTAACCCGCCGGCAGGGGCCCTGGCTCAGACCTGGGGACACGGTGGAACTTGAGATCGAAGGAATCGGGATCTTGCGAAACCAGGTCGGCCCGCATCCATGAGCTGAGTCGTCTTCCCAGCTTGACGACTCTGTCCAGCCTGATACAATCAATGAAAGTGAGCCTTCCCTGAACACGCCCCCTTTGCTGATCGGAGTGCCTCATGGATAAGAGACGCCACCTGGCAACTGACACCGGAATTTACGGCTATGATGTTTTCGAGGTGCTTCTCAACTACGAGATCGCCCGGGTCAAACGCTATCCCAGCCCGCTCACATTGATGCATCTCACCCTGGC
>CAYMQX010000233.1:0-5465 GCA_964392495.1 uncultured Anaerolineaceae bacterium | reverse complement strand
TTCCGATCTCCTGTGCGCCGGTTCAGGGAGGCTCCCGTATTCCAGCCGGTATTCCCAGAGGTCCTCGCGCGAGAAGCGGTTTACGATGGTGGTCTCTTCCACCCTGGCTGCGATCGTCCAGTACACCATTCCATTGTCATTGATATACATGATCAGCCTGCCGTACAGGTTGGCTTCGTAGCCATGGGACAGGATATGCCTGACCAGCATATCGAAAAGAATCCCGCCGCTGTGGTCGCGGCTGAGGAACTCATGGGGCCAGTTATGATTCTGCGACCAGGCAGGCGTCCACTCCTGGGCTTGAATGAAGTCCCGGATCTCATCTGGAAACCCGATCATTTCCGGCCCCTCCCGCGATCAGCGTGAAGGTACACCGGCAGGGATCTGCCGAGGATCAGGAAGAGCACTGCCCACACCCAAAGATGTGAGTGCAAGCGCAGTTTGGCCGGCTCAGCCTGAACCGGAGACCGAACGATCGATTTGATTTCACCCATACTCACCCACCGCAAAGGTATTCCCCTTGGGGTGATTATAGGACAGATGTGGTCCGATGGGCTTTATAGATTTGTCAGGAAGCTTGACAGAGGTGAAAGGTGGACGCGGCTGGCCTGCTGCGGATCACCCTTAACGCGAGCATTGGGTTGGCGGTGGCCGCGCCTTTCATCATCTTGAGCCTGTGCGCGTTCCGGCTGTTGGGAAATATCTTCAGGAGCATCCGGGAACAATAAAACGGGCGCCGGGATTGAACCGGCGCCCAATGTGGATCCAAATGCGAGGAAAGGGTTATTTTACAGTAAAGGCGGTATGCATGCCGTGCTGGTAGTGCATCTGGTCGTGATCCACATTACAGACCAGCACATATTTGCCGGGCTCCAGGGTAAGGGTCAGGTCCTTGGATGTGCCGGGGGTGATATCCTCCACCTCGCCCATGTGGGTCAGGCTGGCGGCCTCTTCATCCACGATGCCTTCCGGGGTGAGGGGCAGTTGGTCTTCCGGAAGATCGGTCTTGAAGACCACGAATTCGTGGGTCAAGTCGGTGGCATCGTTATGCACATGGAAAACCACCTGTCCAGCCCTGACACTGGTCGTGGAGGGGGTGATCTTGTAGGTGGTGAGAGCCACGTCGACTTTGGAAGGTCCGCATGCCATCAGAAGGGGGGCGATACACATTGCGAATAGCAGCAGGATCTGGAATTTTCTGACTTTCATCTCTTTCTCCTTTATAAAGGTAATCAATAATGCAATTAAATTGTAGGAGAAAAAAGGTCCTTTGCCCTTACCCCGGCTGAGGCGGAACCTAATCGCTAGTTAAGAGCGTTAGCGGATTCCAGGGGGCAGAGCGCCATCAAGCAAGAGAGACTGGAAGCGCAGTCCAGACAAAGCTGCAGAAGGGTGAATGGGAAGACGAGCAGGTCGAGGCGCTCCAGTTCCACCTGCCGCGCGAGAGCCTCAGGAGAAAAAGAATCCAGCCCGGCTTGAGGAAATTCCTGCTCCGCAAGGGGGTAGGTATTCTCTGCAAGAAAAAGCAGGGCCGCCCCCAGGCGCTGCGAAAGCGTAGTGGCATAGTTCCTGGCGGCCTGGTCTGCGGTGGGCTCGAGCAAGGCCGCCAGCCGGCGGATCTCCACCAAGCGCGGCACCAACCACACCGGGCAGACCGGGACCGAGGTCAATCCCGGCAGCAGATCCGGCTGTCTCGAAAGCCCGGACGGGATCAAAAGAGCGGAACTATCTCCCGACTGTTCAAGGATGGCGCGGGCGGAGAACTCCGGAAGCGCATCAGCCTGGACTGCGATGCCGGCCGCGTTCCCCGCGGTGACGATCCTCTCGGTCATCTGAGCCGGGCTTTGATCCTGCTCATCGAGATCGGTGATCAGCACCTGCAAGGCAGTTCCCAGGCGGGTGGAGACATGCAGCGCAAGGTACAGACAGTCCCAGCCCTGAGGGGTCCCATCGTGGATTGCGGAAATTTTCTGCATAGGCATGGCGGGCATATCAGACGAAGCGTCTGAAGCCTGTGCATTAAGTATACGGGGCAGACCTTAAGCCTGCCTTTTGGGAGGTAGAGGATTGCCTTTGCGTGAGCTAAGCAGGCTCGGCAGGCAGAGTCACCGACGCCAACACGCCGCCTTCCGGGTGATGTTTCAATTCCAACCTGCCCGCATGCAAACGCACAAGATGGCGTGCAATGGAGAGGCCCAACCCCATCCCCTGTTGGATGATCCTTCCATGCGTTCCCTGGAAGAAGGGCTCGAAGAGACGCTCTTTTGCATCCTGGTCCAGCCCCGGACCACGAGCGCGCACATAACACCTAAGCATACTGCCCTCAGCGGCTTCTGCGGACTGGTCGATGAAGTGTCCGCGCGGCGTAAACTTGATGGCATTGTGAATGAGGTTGCCCATGATCTGCCGCAGGCGCTGCTCATCGGCGTAGAGCTGGGGGAGGTCGCGAGGGACCTGTACGTTGACCTTCACGCCGCGCACCTCTGCCATGTTCCAAAACCGGCTGGCGAGGCCCTGCAGGAAGGGCTCCACCGCGATATAGGTACGGTGCAGGGTGAGTGGATGAGATAGAGGGGAGATGGCCAGGCTGATATCCTCCAGTATCATCCCCATGTGTTGGACGGTCTGGTTCATTTCGGCAAGCAGGTCTTCTGCGAGGGCAGGGCTTTGCAGGGCGCCTTTTTGGAGACTCTCCACGCCCAGGCGAAGGCCGGCCAGCGGACGCCCCAGCTCATGCGTAACATTGGCGAGAATGGTACGGCGCTCCTGCTCCTGCTCGTGAAGGCGGTCCACCATCACATTCAGAGCAGAGGAGATCTGGCGGGCTTCGCGCGGCCCGGTCTCGGGTGCGTGGATGTGATAATCGGACTGAATGACACCGGTGGCGAGCTGCTCCACCTCGACGGCACGCCTGATCATCGGCCGGGTCAGCAGGATGCTGGATAACATACCGAGCAGGGAAAGACCAAGTATCAGTCCGCCGAAGATGAGGTTCTGACGGGTAATATAGCCCTGGAGAGGCGCCAGAGGGGCAAGCAGGCAGAGCGTCCCCTCGCGGGCCTGTCCCTGGACCTGGATGGGGGTCATTACATATAGTTGCTGAGGGAGGCCGGGCTGGCGCAGGACCGCAGAGATGGAGGTTTCGTCCGTGTAAGGGGTACGGCTGAGTTCCAACAGGGAGGCCTGCACAGGGGCGGAAATATCAAAATCTGTCAGATTGTGAAGCTGCCGGCGGTCGTCAATGAAGATGGCGGTCAGGGGAGTCTGGATATCCGGTCCGGGGACCTCGAGGACCGCCAATTGTTCCGACAGGTGGGCGCCGGGCCCCGGCTCGAAGGAAGAGGCCAGGGACTGGAGGCGCAGAAGCATCTGCAGTTCCAGTTCATCGGTCAACTCGGATTGCTGGCGCGCGGAGGTGACGAATCCGATGACTGCAAGGGATACCGAGACGATGATGATATGGCTGAAGGTTAAATAGGTGTGGAGGCTGAGCGGGCGTTTCACGGCACGAATTTGTAGCCAATACCGCGCAGGGTGAGGAGATGGCGTGGGTGGGAGGGATCCGCTTCCAGCTTTTCGCGCAGGCTGCGCACTTGTACGTAGAGCACCTGGGTCTCGCCCTGGAATTCCACGCCCCAGACTCCCTCCACCAACTCATTGCTGGTGAAGGCGCGCTGCGGATAGGAGAGGAAAAGCTTCAGCAGGTCGAACTCGCGCGGGGTCAACTCCATGGGCACCCCGTTCTGCGAGGCTGTGTGACTGAGCGGATCGAGCTCGAACGCGCCGCATTTCAGGGAGTGTTCCACACCGGGGAGCGGGCGGGACTGTGGGCCGGAGCGGCGCAGGACAGAGCGCAGGTGAGCCAGCAGAAGGTCGCTGCTGAAGGGCTTGACGATGTAATCATCGCCGCCCACCTCGAGGCCAATGATCTCATCCAGTTCGCGGCGGCGGGCCGTGAGGAAGATCACGGGCAGTTTCTGCTGTTCCTTGAGCAAGCGGCACAGGTCCAAACCGTTATCGTCGGGAAGGCCGATATCAAGGATGGCGGCGTCAAACGGGCTGCGGCTGGCAAGCTCGCGGGCGGCAAAAGAGGTGCTGGCGGTTGAAACGCGATATCCCGCCTGTTCGAGATTGAATTTGAGTCCCTTGCATACCAGAGGATCATCGTCCACCACTAAAATCCGATAATTAGACATCTTGTATCCAGTTTACACTTCTTCAGTGGAAATTTCAAGCGCAGAGGTCCGACAGTTGTACTAAAAAGTTGTTATTACGAAGCGCCTCACGGACCTATCCCCCCGGCGCTTCGTCTCTGATCACGCTTCGCTCAGCGCGAGATGCACTACATAATTTGGGGGCTCGCGGACGCCGGGGCTAAAGCCCCTGCCCGGTTCCAACGAAAGCCTTCCGGGCTCGCCGGGGCTGGCGGAGCGCCCGAAGAAAATATTTCGTTGCGAGGAAGGAAAGGGAATGTCCGGCGCTTTGCCAGAGACGTTCCAGAACGGGGACGTCTCTGGCTCGCACATTGTCCCCGAAGTGGCGCGGATGAGGAACGACAAAAGAACGGAGCGGGAAGCCCATGGCTTCCCGCTCCTGTATTCACGCAATGCGAGGCGCGGCCTCAGGCTGCGAGCCTGCGGGCGCTCCAGGCCGAGCGCAGCCAACTCCACAACGCGCCCAGGCCGAAGAGGATCACCAGGAAGTTCACCAGCCAGCCGAAGAACCCGAAGGGCAGCAGCGGGAAGCGCAGCAGGCCGATCACCAGGACCAGCGCCGTCACGCCCACGACCATCGGCCAGAGCCTGTGCTCCGCCAGGGCGGGCTTGAGGTGACGCAGGATCCATTTGCCGATGGCCTCGCCGACCACCACCTTGCTCAGGTAGGAGGTGACCAGGAAGAAGGCTACGCCCAGGGCAGAGAGCAGCAGCCAGCCCAGCCAGAAGATGTTCCCGCGCAGACCCAGCAGTGCCAGCATGACCGTCAACACGATGATGGCCAGCACGCCGAAGAAGACCGCGGCGTAGAGGATGGAACCCCACCCCAGGCTGACGAGCGGCTGGGCTTTCAGGTTCTCGGGCAGCAGCCGCATGAAGCGGGGGAAGAGCCAGCCCGCCAGCAGCCCGAAGAGCAGCAGTGTGATGATGCTGCGCAGCAGGCCGAAGCCCCAATCCGCGACGCGTTTGGCGTTGGTGGGCTCAGCCGGGATGGGTGTGCCCGAGGTATTCTGGACGGGCTCGACGCGCGTCACCTTGCCGGTCACGACCCCTGCCGGGATGGACAGCTCCACGCTGCCGGAGTAGATCAGGCTGCCGCCCACGCTGGCGCCCTGATCGAGGTGCAGGCCCGGCCTGACCTGCGGGAGGGAGACAGGGCTGTTGGCCAGATACATGTTCATGGGGGCGGCTTCGAGGTTCTCGGGGCTGACGTTCACATAGGCGCGCACATCGCCCTTGACGGGTCCGGCC
>CAYMQX010000232.1:0-5466 GCA_964392495.1 uncultured Anaerolineaceae bacterium | reverse complement strand
CTCTTTGAAAGGCAGCCAGCAGCCTTTCCATCCAATGGCAAAACTAGATGTGTGCCAGGGCCTCCGCCCTCAGGAAGCGCCCGGTCTCAGGCAGGCGCTTTACATTGAGGGCGAGCAGCGAGGTGGGGATCAGACGATTGGCCCTGAGCTTCCCGAAATCGCTCAGCACCTCCCGGGGTGGACCATCCGCCGCCAGACGGCCATCTGCCAACAGGAGCACGCGGTTGGCGTAGATCACGGCCAGGTCGACGTCGTGGGTGATGAATAGAATGGCTTCGAAACCGGGTAATTGCAGGATGGAATCCATGAAACTCATATAGTTCTGGTAGTCCTGCCCGGCGGTCGGCTCGTCCATTACCAGGATGCGGGAACGCATGGCCAGGATGGCCGCGATGCTGACGCGTTTCTGCTGGCCGAAGGAAAGCGCCAGCGGGGGGTCTTGCTCTTTGTCTGAAAGGTTTACGATCTGAAGCGCTTCTTTCACCTCCTTCTCAACCTGCTCCCGGGGATGCTTCAAATTGGTGGGGCCGAAGGCCAGTTCCTCGCGCACCGTGGGGGCAAATAGCATATGGCTGGGACTCTGGAATACATATCCAAGCGTCCGCGCGATCTGGGCTACACTGGCCTCGCGAGTATCATGCCCCTCCACCAGGACCCGGCCCGCCTCGGGCTTGAGCAGCCCGATGGCGTGCTTGACGAAGGTCGTCTTCCCGGCTCCATTTGCGCCGAGCACCGCGATCACATCCCCGCGCCGGATCTCCAGGTTGATGCCATGCAGCACCTCACTCCCCGGCTCATACCCGAAGGCCACATCCTCGAATTTCACCAGGGGTTCGGCGCTCTTCTCTCCCCGGGCCGATGGGAGGATTTCCATCTCCGGCGGCACAGGCGCCGATCTGGCGTATTCCAGGACGCGCTCGGCCGGCAGCTTGACCTCGCGATAATTCACATTCTTATACAACCCTTCGAGCTCCCCAAGGTATCGCACCCGTCCCTCGGACAGGAACAACACACGGTCCGGCCGGATGCGCAGCACATCCTCCACCCGGTGCTCGACCATCAGCACCGTCATGCCCCGGTCTGCCAGCAGGCGCACGGTGTCCAGGGTATCCTGTGCGCTGGCGGGGTCCAGGCTCGCCAGAGGTTCATCCAACAGCAGGATGGATGGCCGCATGGCCAGCACGCCTGCAAGGGCCACCTTCTGCTTCTCGCCGCCGGAAAGATGGAAGGTCTCCCGGTCCCGCAGGTGTGTGATCTTCAGAAAACCCAGCGCTTCCTCCACACGCTCGTAGATCTCAGCACGCGCAACGGTCAAGTTCTCCAATCCAAAGGCGACTTCATTAATGACCTTTGTCCCCAGGATCTGCCGCTCGGGGTCCTGCAGCACAGTGCCAATTCTTTGGGAGATACGCGAGAGGGGCCAGTCTTTGATCTCCTCTCCCAGCGCCAGGATTCGACCCTCCATCTCGCCTTTATAGGACCGAGGGATCAGTCCATTGATGCAGCGAATCAAGGTGGTCTTCCCGCAGCCGCTGGCTCCGGCGATCAGAAGGATCTCGCCCGGCCGCGCTTCGAACGAAATATCCTGGATCGCTGCGCCCTGGCGATCGCGATAGCGGAAGCTGAGCTTTTCAACAAGTAGAGGGGTATTGGTCATCGTGAATTATCGCTGTAAATCTCATGGGAGTCTGTCCTATTATCTGGATAACCGCGCGGCCTGTCAAGGTATTCAAAAAAAGACAAGGGCCTGGGGCCCTTGTCCGATCCATTCGTAGTGGCTCTATTCATTCACGCCGGAACGCGAGGCGGCCTCAACCGCCACTGAACAGGCTGATAAACCAGGCAATGATCCTCTTGAAAAATGAGGGTTCTGGTACGGGGGCGGGTGGCGTTTCGGGGGTTAAAAAAACAGTGGGTGTGGCCGGTACGGTTGGTGTGGTACTGATCGCGGTGCCTGTCGTGGATACGACCGGCGTTCCGGTCGGAGCGGAGGCTGTCGCAGGCGGAGGCGCAGGGGGGGCCGTGTTCCCCTCGCCAACACAGTCTGCGGTACCGGAATCGGTAAATGTGCCCCCGGGGACAGGAATGAATTCCCAGTCATAGCTGGTGTCATGCAGGGTCAACTTCAGTACGCCTGTTGTGCTGTTATCGCGTATCTCGGTATTGGGCTGGTTGGTGGTAAAGCCATATAATCCGGCTCCTCCCGTCCCCACCACGAATTCACGGATGCCTTCAGGATCGGCCTGGCCTTGAGGATTCTGCAAGGCGAAGCGCTGATAATTGTGGTCATGACCGTTCAATACCACATCTGCGTGGTATTCGTAGAGGGCCTGCCATAAGGGCCCGGTGCTTTTCGCATTTCCGTGCTTCCCGGAATTGAAGCGCGGCTCATGCCAGTATGCCAGGGTGCAGGCCGCCGGGTGCGTCTCCAGGTCGGTACGCAGCCATTGCTCCTGTGGAGAACCGGCGGAGATATCGATCTCGCTGTTGATCACGATAATGTGCCACGCGCCCAGGTCATAGGAATAGTATCCTTTGCAGTCGCTTGTACATCCTGCCTCCGATGGGGAGGCTGCCGCGCCAAAATAGGAGAAATAGCCTTCCGCGCCCGTAGTATGGTAGTCATGATTCCCCGGTGCGGGCATGGTACGGGATTTGTGTCGGCCCCAGGTGGGGTCGTAGCAGTTTTTGTATTGGTCCAGGGTCCCATCCGGATAGGCGTTATCGCCCAGGGTAAAGACCGTCCCCTCGATCCCATCCAGCAATTTTGCGGTTGCATCGTCGCCATCCCGCCGGCAGTTGGTGATATCCCCCGCGCCCACAAAAACCGGATCGCTGGTTTGTACGGCGACACCGGTGACATCATGGGCATTTCTCCATCCGGGCCCCACAAGCAGCACACCCAACACCAATGAGATCAATAAACGTTTCCCCGGCCTCATTTTTCCTCCGAAGGTCGCTCAACATTAAATGACATGGATATTCTTTGAGAGTGGCCAACGTCCTGCCGGTCACAGCCACCTGCATAACAATAACACTCAGCCGTGAATCTGGTTCCCGGCTGAGTGCTATATACAGTCTGCGTGCAGGGTCAACAATCCCCCAATAGTCACCGCAAATTCAGAGTCTCTACGGAAGGAATTCCGAAAAGGCCGCTTCCATGTCCTGCCCGGATTGGTATCCGATCATCTTCTTCAGCACATTCCCATCCGCGTCCAACAAGTACAGCTCCGGCTGGTATCGAAATCCCAGTTCCCGCTGGAATTCGAGGGTCTGTGGATCATCCGCATCCAGGTAGCTGAATTGGATCCGGCCAAAATACTTCGCTTCCAGCCCGTGAACCACGGGTGCCATGGCGCGGCAGGTCGCTCAGGTAAACCGGAAGAATTCAACAAGCTGCAGGCCGCCCGAGGCGAGTGATACAGACAATGGATCGGTTGCCTCCAGATTCGGACCCCGCGAGGTCGCTTGCGGGAGCGGACCCGGCGCGGTTGTCAGAGCGGGAGGTTCGAGAGTCAAAGCCGGCGGCGCGGCGGTCGTCCCGATGGCCGCCGGGGTGGCTGTAGAAACCGCCTCCACAGGCGTGGGGACTTGCGCCGGTGCGCACGCGGCAGCCAGCAGCATTCCTGCCAGCGCTGCAAAACGGAGTCTTTGGATCATGACCTGACCTCCTTTCCAAATCAATGTAGAAAGAGACAGGTTTTAAGCGGCTTTTCTTACCGAAATGTCGGGAGAATCGTCACACTGGAAATCGTACGCCTTTACTTTGACGTTTGTGAATATACACGCTATACTATATTTGGCTCGGAAAAAGATAAAATCGAGGCTGTATGCCGATCCAATCGATTAGAATCCCCAAGGAGTAACAGAATGACTGATTTCAAACTGACCTATGCCACCATGTTCAACCCGCCCGAGGAGCTTCACCAGGGCTTCGATCAGGCCGTGGCCAAACTGAAGCAGAACCTGGGCAAAGAACATGGCATGATCATCAACAACAAGGATGTTTTCGCTGATGACAAGTTTGACGATCATTCGCCGGTAAATACCGAATGGATCCTTGCCCGCATGCAGAAAGGCAATGCCACCCACGCCGCCCAGGCCCTGGCTGCGGCCCGTAAAGCCTTCCCTGGTTGGAGCCACACACCCTGGCAGGAACGCGTTGCCCTCCTGCGCAAGGCAGCCGGACTCATCGAAAAGCGCATTTTCGACCTGGGCGCGGCCATGGCCATGGAAGTGGGCAAGAATCGTATGGAATCCCTGGGCGATGTCCAGGAGACCGCCGACCTGATCTACTACTCCTGTTACCAGATGGAGCAGAACAACGGCTACATTAAAGAAATGGGCCGCGACCCACTGGTTGGATACACCTCCACGAATGTCTCGGTGCTGCGCCCCTACGGCGTCTGGCTCGTCGTCTCCCCCTTCAACTTCCCCTTTGCCCTTACCGGTGGACCGGTCGGCGCGGCCCTCGTCAGCGGCAATACGGTGGTCATCAAGCCTGCCACCGACACCGCCTGGATCGTCCGCCTGCTGGCCGAGTGCTTGCGGGATGCCGGCCTGCCCGAGGGCGTAATGAACTTCGTCACCGGCCCCGGCTCCACCCTGGGCCAGGCCCTCGTGGACAGCCCCGAGGTGGATGGCGTGACCTTCACCGGTTCCTTCGATGTAGGCATGAAGATGTTCCAGGATTTTGCCAGGGGCAAATATGTGCGTCCTGTCATCCTGGAGTTGGGCGGCAAGAACCCCGTTATCGTCTCCCGCCACGCGGATCTCGAACGCGCCACACTTGGGATCGTGCGCTCCGCCTTCGGGCTGCAGGGGCAGAAATGCTCAGCCGCCTCCCGCGTCATCGCTGAGGAGCCGGTCTATGATGAGCTCGTCTCACGTCTGAAGGATGCCGCCTCCAAGCTGGTCATGGGCGACCCGACCGACCGTGCCACCTACATCGGCCCGGTGGTTAACAACTCCTCCTACAACGATTACAAGAACTTCTGTGAGGAGATCTCGCAGGGTGGTGGCACTTTCCTCACCGGCGGCAAGGTCCGTGTGGATGGCGATTTCGCCAAGGGCTACTTCTGCGAACCGACCTTCGTCACCGAACTCCCATTTGAGCACCGCCTCTGGCAGTATGAAATGTTCCTGCCCATCACCACCATCGGCAAGGTGGGCAGCCTGGACCAGGCCATGCAGATCGCCAACAGTGTCAACTACGGGCTGACCTCCGGTTTCTATGGCGCCGAGGACGAGGTTGAGTGGTACTTCGACAAGATCCAGGCGGGTGTGAATTATGTCAACCGCCCGCAGGGCGCGACCACCGGTGCATGGCCGGGCTTCCAACCCTTCGGCGGCTGGAAGGGCTCCGGCTCCTCCGGCAAAAACGGCGGCGGCCATTACTACGTGCCGCTGTATATGCACGAGCAGATCCGCACCACCGTCAAGTAGGTTCTCCCAACGAAAAGGGCC
>CAYMQX010000231.1:0-5485 GCA_964392495.1 uncultured Anaerolineaceae bacterium | reverse complement strand
ATGGACTCGAGGTTGGCGCTGATGGGATGTCCGGAGACATCCTGCCCAAGGGCGAAGGTGAGCGGCTTGCGGCTGCGCTGGAAGGAATCGCTCTCCACCACATCCCGCAGGGAGACGAGCGCCATCTCATCGTTGGGAACCTCGATGCCCACGTAGGAGTGGCCGGGCACAGGCGCCTGGATGCGGATGCGCGGGGCGGCGAGGGCCAGCGCCAGGTCGTCGGCGAGGGAGGCGATCTTGTTGACGCGCACGCGCAGGCGGCCCGAACGGCTCTCCACGAAGAGCGGCTCCACACCGAACTGCGTGATGGTGGGGCCGCGGTTGATCTCCACCACCTGGACCGGGGCGCTGAAGGAGGCCAGGGTCTCCTCGATCAGGCGGGCGCGCTGCTGGATGAAGTCCTCATTGATGGCGGGAGCGTTGCCGGCGTCCAGGATATCGCGCACCTGGGGCAGCGCCCAGTGGATGACGGGCGATGCGCCGGAGACGGGAGTGAGGATGGCGGGCAGGGGATTGGCGGGCGCGGCCGGGATGTCCGCGGAGGAGCCAGGCACCAGGGGTGTGTAGCCATTCACCTCGGCGCCCTCTCCGGGCGGATTTCCGGCAGGGGCGGGTTTCTCCCTGGCAAGCTGCGCCCGGACCTTCTGAGTGAGGGGATGGAGCCAGCGGAAGAGGTCCTGCACGGGGACGTCCAGCGTGATGGAGAGAGAGAGCAGGAGCCAGGCGAGCATGGCGACCCATGCCCCGGCGGCGCCCAGTCCGCCCCAGAACAGGCGCAGGAAGAGGCTGCCGAGGTAGCCTCCGCCGCGGCCGGTGAGCGCTACGGATTCGGCATCCGCAGCGCCGGCCTGAGTGGCGTGCAGGAGGGTGAGCAGCCAGAGGAAGAGCAGCAGGCTGCCTGCAGCGCGCTCGAAGGAGAGCGGCGGAATGCGCTCGATCTTGCGCAGGACGAGCCACAGCCCGAAGAGCATAAGGCCCGCCGCCAGCGCATAGAGCCCCCAGCCGAAGAGCTGGAAGAGGAAGAGGATGACGCCGCCCAGCAGCAGCCCGCGGTTGGTGGAGAGCAGTCCCAGCAGGATAACGAAGCCGGTGAGGCCCAGGACCATGCCGATCACGTCGAGGCGGCGCTCCGGGGAGAGGCGCTGCCAGAAGGAGAGGGAGGGTGCATTCGCCGTCTGCCGGGCGGCGGGTTTGCGTCCACTGGCGGCGCGCGCCGGGGCGCGCCCGCTTACGGTCTTTGACCCGGGTTTCCCGCTTTTCTTGCGGGGGGAGGCAGGTTTACTGATTGGCATCGGTTACGCGGTCATTATAGCGCAAATGTGCTGTATTCCATTGCAGGGGCAGCCATGGAATGGAATGTGAAAAACGCGGCCGCGGTCATCCCGGCTTTTGACTCCTCCTTCCAATATCCGGTAAAATGAGCGTATGCCCACCTATGACTATCTCTGCCTTGTCTGCCGCCAGCCTTTTGAAGTCTTCCTGACCTATAGCGAATACGGCAGCAGGAAGGTGAAATGCCTGCACTGCGGCAGCCTGCAGGTGAAGCGCCGTGTGCCGAGGGTGCGCCTGCTTAAATCCGACGAGAGCCGCATGGACAGCATGGCGGATGATATCTCCGGCCTGGAAGGGCTGGAGGACGATCCCAAGGCGCTCGGCCGGATGATGCGCAAGATGGGCAGGGAGATGGGGGAGGATCTGCCGCCTGAGTTTGACGATGTGGTGGGCCGCCTGGAGGCAGGGCAGAGCCCCGAGGAGATCGAATCCTCCCTGCCGGACTCCAGCGCCGCGCCGGACGAGGAATAGGGGCCAGCACCTCTGATAAAAAAACTTCCCGGCCAGCGGCCGGGAAGTGTGTGATAGCTATCCGGGATTAATAATCACGCCGGCGGTTCATGCCACCGCCGCCGCGGTTGCCAAAGCCGCCGCCGCGATTGCCAAAGGAGCGGGAGCCTTCCTCACGGGGCCTGGCAATGCTCACACGCAGGTCGCGCCCACCCATGCTCTGGCCATTCAGCATGCTGATGGCCTTCTGCGCATCGGCCTCGGTTGCCATCTCCACAAAGGCAAAGCCCTTGGAGCGGCCGGTCTCACGATCTTTGATGATCGCGACCGAGGTCACCGTGCCTGCCTGCCCAAACATCTGGCTCAGTTCCTCTTCGGTGGCTGAGTAGGGCAGATTTCCAACGTACAACTTCGATTCCATGTTTCTCCTGGCAGCAGACCCGTTCTGCGGGTCAGATAGTGCAGGCGTCGGACGACCTGAGAAAGAGATCAGCCAAACCCCTGTTGACAACGTGTACAAGTATAACACAGGGCTTTTTAATTATGAAGATTTTTCGATGACCTGACGATGCTCCTCGAAGTGCTCCGCGGTGTCTCCCAGTATCCAAAGCATCAGTGGGCGCTTTTCGGGATCGTCGGCGTGACGCGGCTGCAGGAACTGTTCGAAGCTCATGGATTCCAGCCGCTTTTGCAGTTCATCATGGACGGCCCGCAACTCGCCCAGCACCTCTTCCGTGGAGCGGTGGCGGTTGCGCTCGAAGAGCACCGGGTTGATCTTCTCCATATCCCAGCCCTCGGTCACTTCCGGCGGGACGCCCACCGCCTCATGTGCGGGTCGCTTGTCCATATGATGGGCCATGAGGATCTTCATCCACTCGGCCAGGTGCGCCAGGTTGTCTTTGGGCGACCAACCGCCATCATCCGGCTTCAGCATCTGTTCGGGGGTAAGGCGCGCGGCCGCATCCATCAGCGCCGTCCATTCCTCGCGGACGCGGGCAAGCAGTTCCTCCTTGCTGGCTGGTAATCCAGTGTCGCTCATCTCTCTGCTCCTTTCGTGCCGGTCACTGCGGGTCAATGCGCCTGCCGGGCTGCAATCTTTCCTTTTCAGCATCCTTTCGCAGCAGCCAGGCCTCCCCATCCGCCAGCCAGGTCTTGCGGCTCTGCACGCGCAGATAGGCTCCATCGCTCAGCATCAGGACGGGGTTGTCGTGAAAAAAGTGGTAATCGGCCAGCCATTCATCCCGCAGGCTCTGTTCGTGGGCATCCAATGGGTAATGCGCCGAGAAATTGAAGGGACTGGCGTTCAATCCTTCGAAATGGCTCGTTGCGGGGGTATTCAGATCGCGTGAGGTCAGGATATTCGGCCCGCAGAAGACCGTCCCTGCGCTGAATGCCACGACCGGCAGCCCGTTCTGGACCTTTTTCCTCAGGTAGGGCATGACACCGCTGAGGTGCAGACGGTGGCTGAGCAGGAAGGTATTGCCTCCGGGGATATAGATCAGTGACGCGGAGCGCAGGACGGATTCGATCTCTGGCTGTGTCATCAGCTCGGTATTGACCGTCACCAGGCGAGCCAGCCCGCGGAAGGCCTCGCGGGTCTGCGCCTGCCAGCGCTCCGCATAGAGCGAAGCCAGCGGGAGCCAGGCTGCCACAGCCTCTTCATCTTTAAGATATGGGCGGCAGGCTTTGAGGATAAAACTGATATCCCCCTCGCCAGGGGAGGAAAAAAGATGCAGATCGGGCGGCACTACTTCCTCACGAAGGCACCCAGAAAGCTCTCATGCTCGGTCAGCTCCTCGCAACGCAGGTCCAGGGCGTTGTATTCCTCTGAATTTTCCTGCCTGAATTGCCGGTAAACCTGTGCGGAGACCCAGCGGTCGATGCTTATATAGCGCCCTGGTGCCTCCTCATCATGGAGCAGTTCGCTGCCCAGGTAGCCCTGTGCCCGCCCGAAGAAGCGCACCCACTCTCCTCCTTCGCCATAGACGCCCTCGAACGCGGACTGCTGCCCCTCCCCGACGATGAACTCCCACAGGATAAGATACATGTGGGCTACCTCCAGGTGCGGGTCACCAGCTTGTAGACTTGCAGAACATGCTTGTCGGTGCGGTCCCAGGTCCTCAGCTCGGCCTTCACCAGGTCCTTGTGCTTGCGGCTGATATCGCGCAGGGCGTTGCCCACGGAACGGCGCACGTAATCGCTGGTGTCTGTCCGCATCGGGCTGAGCAGTTGTATCGCCACCTGCGGATGCTCATCGAAATAGGGCCGGGCAGTCCAGATGCGCAGCCCCTCGGTGACGGCCCGGCGGGTATTGGGATTGGAATCGGCCAGCCAGTCGCGAATGACGGGCAGGGCCCGGTCGTAGCCAACCTCCCGGCAGAACTGGTCGAAGGCCTTCGCCAGGATCTCCTGCACGTGCCAGTCCTCATCCTGGCTGACGCGCAGGTGTAAAAAAGCCAGGCTTTCCTTGGAGCGCGAGGCCAGCCTCCCAAAGAGGAAGGTGGCCAGCATACGCGCCTGGTGGATTTTGGAGGTATATAACGAGCGAGCGGTCTCCATCACCGTGTTCGGATCGGTGCTGTTAAAGTATTCGTCCGCGGCCTTCTCGATATCGCTAAAACCGTGCTCGGTCTGTTTTGCGCGCCGTATGAGGGATTGGATCATGGCGCCCTCAGCCGCTCTTCCACGATATTTCTAAGTTCCTGCTGCACTGCCTGCCACTCCTTTCCGGCATCCAACCGCGCCCAACGGGTAGGCTCCTGTTTCACAAGCTCCAGATAACCGAGGCGTACACGGCGGTGGAATTCGACCGTGTAGGCGTCGAGACGGTTCCACTCATCGTTGTTCTTGCGAGCCAGGCCTACCTCCACATCCAGGTCGAGCAGCACGCTGAAGTCGGGCGCCAGCCCCCCGGTGGCATACGCGACGAGGGCGCGTACCTGTCCCAGGTCCTGCTGGTGGCCGTAACCCTGGTAGGCGATGGTCGAATCGGCGTAGCGGTCCGAGATCACGATCTCGCCCGCCAGCAGCCGGGGGCGGATGACCTGTTCCACGATCTGGGCCCGCGCGGCCTGGTAGAGCAGGGTCTCGGTGCGGGGGTGCATCTCCACGTTCTTTAAGTCGTGGATAACCTCCCGGATCTGCTCACCGATTAGTGTGCCACCGGGTTCACGGGTCGGGAACACCGTATAACCCATTTCCCGCAGGTATTCCACCAAATGAGGCAGGTGCGATGTCTTTCCGGAGCCTTCCGGGCCTTCCAAAGTGATGAACATTGCCTGAATCTCTCGTTTTTACGCGAATGATTGCCCTATTAAAGTCTAATTATACGTTCATATTGTTGGCAGATGTTTAATTTTCGCGTCATTTTGCCGGACTAGAATATCCGCATCGAAAGGGAATGATAAGGAGAAAAATGAACATTAAACGTATCCTCTACCTGCTTTTGGTGGCGGTGATCGCGGGAGTTGCCGCCCTTTCGGGCGCCGTGGCCGGTGGTGTGGTCGTCTATCGCAGCCTGGGCGGCTCCCTGGGCCATGTGGCGCTGTCGAGCCCGGCCGCGCACAGCGAAACCGACCCCGGGCAGACGCTGGTGCTCCACTCCACCGATATCGAGACCAGCATCACCCAGGCGGCCCAGAAAGTGGGTGCCGCAGTTGTGACGGTGGTCGGGACGATACCCGGCCAGTCCACCTTCTTCGGC
>CAYMQX010000230.1:2608-5499 GCA_964392495.1 uncultured Anaerolineaceae bacterium | reverse complement strand
ATGTGGCGGTGAATTAGAGACAGTGTCGTTGCGAGGGACGGGAGAACAC
Organism: uncultured Anaerolineaceae bacterium; assembly: GCA_964392495.1. Lineage (GTDB taxonomy): Bacteria > Chloroflexota > Anaerolineae > Anaerolineales > Villigracilaceae > JACPVF01. The sequence goes on along the minus strand of CAYMQX010000230.1, from coordinate 5,450 downwards.
TGCCCTCGCAACGACATGAAATGAGCGGGCGGGGTCTTGTGACCCCGCCCGTTTTTCTTATCTTGCATCAGCGGTTCTTCTTAAACCGGACCAACGTCATATTCTTGCTGCAATCATTGAAAGTACTGATGGAGATATTGTTCGAGAGGGGAATACTGGACAGGTCGAACATCTGAATGGAGAGCGTGCCATTCGAGGCCAAAGGGACCGGCCCCAGGAAGAACTCAAACCCCGACTTCCCGTAGGATGAAGATGTCCCGCTCACGGTCGTCATCTCGATGCGCTTGCCATTCAATGTCCCGACCAGGCGGATCGGGATCCCGATCACATCGCTGTTATTCGTGTCCACCACCGTGCCCCCAACGCCGAGCCAGTTGCAGGCCGATTCGGGGTGGATGATGGTACTGGCAATGGAGGTAAACGAACCCGAGAAGGGCGCCTTGGGCGTACTGGTTGGCACAGGCGTTTTGGTCGGGGGAACGAGGGAGAAAAAGGTTGGCGAGGGCAGCGGCGTGAAGGTGGGGCGCGGCGTCTCGGTCACGGTGGGCTCAATGGTGGGGCTGGCCGTCCAGGTGGGCTCCAGTTGCAGCGGGGTGGGAGTCCAGGTGGGGGGCGCATTCGGATCCACCGGCTTAAGCAGATTAAGCTGCGACATGGGGTTCATGAAGATCAGGAGGAAGTATGCGCCGATGCAGATGGTGACCAGCAGCACCAGGATGGAAAGCAGGTCCCACAGTTCCAGCCGCACAGCCGGACCTTCCTTTTTTTTCGGTCCGGCATCCAGGTCGGGGTAGTCATATTTGCTCATGAAGGCCATTCCTTACGGCGCAATGATGATCTCACTGTTCTGGCGCTGCGCCTCCACCCAATCCTTAAGCGCCTGTTCCTGCAGGGTCAGCAGGGCATCGGGGGAAAGCTCATGCTGCTCACGCGCCAGCACTTTGACGATGTGGAAACCGGCCGGCGTGGAGATTACAGCGCTCACACCGCCCACTTCCAGGCTGAAGACCGCGGCTTCCAGGTCTGCATCGAGCAGGTAGCCGCGCGGCACCCAGCCAAGCTCGCCGTGCGTCACAGGGTCATATTCCGAGGCCAATTCATCAAAATCCGTACCGCCGTTCAATCTTTCCAACGCCTGGCGGGCATCCGTCTCATTATAGGTCAGAATCTGCCGAATGTGCACCTGATCGGCTTTTGTGGGCACCTCCGCAATGATTTTGTCACGCATCCAGGCCGCTTCGGCGGCGCGCTTCAGAGAGGCGCCAAAGGAAGCTTCGGTGTACCCGTGATCGGCCTCCCATTTGGCCAGCACGTCGGCGCCGCCGGATTGCTCTGCGAGCATATCCAGGCGGGATTGGAGCTCTTCATCGCCCAATTCAAAGCCCTGGGCGCGGGCCGCCTGCGCCAGCAGAATTTGAGCGGTCATGTCGTCCAGAACCGCCTTGCGAGAGTCCTCATCGCTCACAGTTCTGCCCAAGGCCTCTTGTGCGGACCGGTAGCGGGCAAGCTCCTCCTCAAACTCCGCGCGGGTGAGGTACTCCCCGTTAACGGTGGCCGCCAGGGGCGGCGGCGTGGGCGTGGGAGGTAAAGGAGTATCGGTGGGGATGGGGGGTGTGGGGGGGGGGGTCGGTTTGAAGACGGAACTGCAGGCCGTGAGGCCCATGATCAAGAGCAAGGCAGGCAGCAGTTGGAATCGATGAAAGGGGGAAAACATCGACCAGATTATAAATGAAAAAAAACCAGGGGACAAAAAACCCCTCCTCCACAGGGGAAGAGGGGTTCGCGATCACTTGGTTTCGTTCCGCGGATCCTAGTATTCCGGCATCGGGGGAGCAGCCGGCTTTTCCTTCTCGGGCAGGTCCGTGATCAGAACGTCGGTCGTCAGGATCATGGAAGCGATCGAGGCCGCGTTCTCGAGGGCGCCGCGCACCACCTTGACGGGGTCGATCACACCGGCTTCGATCATGTCGGCGTACTCACCGGTCAGCACGTTGTAGCCGATGTTCTTGTTCTTGAGCTCGGCACCCTTGCGGCGGACGGAGTCGATGATTACCGAGCCGTCCTGCCCGGCGTTGGCGGCCAGCCGGCGGATGGGGGCTTCGAGCGCCTTCTTGACGATGCCGATGCCGATGCGGATCTCTTCGTCGTCGGTCTTCATCATCTTGTCCAGCTTGTTGGAACCATTGATGAGGGAGATCTCACCGCCGGGGACGATGCCTTCTTCCACGGCCGCGCGGGCAGCGGAGAGGGCATCTTCCACGCGATGCTTCTTTTCCTTCATCTCGGTCTCGGTCGCGGCGCCCACGCGGATGATGGCGACGCCGCCGCTCAGCTTGGCAAGGCGCTCCTGGAGCTTTTCCTTGTCATAATCGCTGGTGCTCTTGTCGATCTCGGCGCGGATCTCACGGATGCGGCCTTCAATATCACCCTTCTTGCCCTTGCCGCCAACGATGGTGGTGTTCTCCTTGTCGGAGACGACCTTCTCGGCGCGGCCCAGGTCCTGCAGGGTGGCGGTCTCAAGCTTGCGGCCGGTCTCTTCCGAGATCACGGTACCGCCGGTCAGAATGGCGATATCCTGGAGCATGGCCTTGCGGCGATCGCCGAAGCCCGGGGCCTTGACGGCGAGCACATTGAGCATGCCGCGCAGGCGGTTGAGGACCAGGGTGGCGAGGGCTTCGCCATCGATATCCTCGGCGATGATCACCAGTTCGCGCTTGCCGATCTGTACGAGTTTCTCCAGCAGCGGGACGATATCCTGGGCAGCCGAGATCTTCTTCTCGTTGATGAGCACATAGGCGTCGGAGATGACAGCCTGCATGTGCTCGGTATCAGTGATGAAATA
>CAYMQX010000230.1:0-2598 GCA_964392495.1 uncultured Anaerolineaceae bacterium | reverse complement strand
GTCGAACTGCATACCTTCCACGAACTCGGTCTCGAAAGCCATCGACTTGGACTCTTCCACAGTGATGACGCCATCCTTGCCGACCTTGTCCATGACATCCGCGATGAGACCGCCAATTTCTTCATCCGCGGCCGAGTTGGTCGCAACGGAGGCGATCTCGTCCTTGGTGTCGATCTTCACCGCCATCTTGCGCAGTTCATCGACCACCGACTCGGTGGCCATCTCGATACCGCGCTTTACCAGCATGGGGTTGTAGCCTGCCTCGAGGGCCTTAAGGCCCTCATTGACGATGGCATGCGCCAGCACGGTGGAGGTGGTGGTGCCGTCGCCGGCGATGTCGTTGGTCTTGGTGGCGGCTTCCTTCAGGAGCTGGGCGCCCATGTTCTCGAAGGGATCCTCCAGCTCGATCTCCTTGGCCACGGAAACTCCATCATGCGTGATGGTCGGGGAGCCGAATTTGCGGTCCACGGCCACATTGCGGCCCTTGGGGCCGAGGGTTGCACCCACCGCATTGGCGACCATGTTCATGCCGGTCCGCAGCTTGCGGCGCGCTTCTTCCGAAAATACGAGTTGCTTGGCAGCCATTTCTTATTTCCTCCGGTCTATTCGATAATTCCGAGAATATCGCTTTCGCGCAGGATGAGCAGCTTTTTGCCGTTCATCTTGACTTCGGTGCCTGAATACTTGGCAAAGAGCACCTTATCGCCCACTTTTACATCCATGGCGAGGCGCTTGCCAGTGTCATCGCGCTCGCCGGGTCCGATGGCAAGGATTTTGCCCTCCTGGGGTTTTTCCTTGGCTGTCTCGGGCAGGATAATGCCGCCCGCAGTCATTTCTTCCTGCTCCAGCGGTTCAATCAACACGCGGCCGCCAAGCGGTTTGAAAGACGTTTTTGCCATTTCGATCCTCCTGATCAGGGTTTAATGATTTTGAGCATCAAATTAGCACTCCAGCTATCAGAGTGCTAAGGTATGATACCGTAATTCACAAGTCGGAGTCAAGAGGGTATTTTCAATCTCTTATGAAATTCTGATATTTATGCCCCCAAAGCTGGCACCTCCTGCCGGGATCTCCTGCTAGGGTGTGGGCGTGAGCGGGGTTTCCAGGGTCGGCGCGGGCGTCGTCTCCAGTCCAAGGTTGGAAAACCCAGGCGGGTTGCCTTCGGCCACGAGGGAACAGATGGCCTCACCTGCGGCGATAATTCCAGCGATATCCTGGTCAGCCGCGAACTTCGCCCGAACCTGGTCAAAGACCTCCAGGGCTTGAGGGCAGTAGTTCTGCTGGGGGCGGCTCAAGGCTGCCAGCACCGAGGCGTAGGTATAGTAATACACCACGGTATTGGGCGAGAGCGCCATTCCGGCGGTCTGCAGGCCCGACTCTCCAGCCTCGGCACAGCTCATCCCGAAGCGCGCCTGGCAGCTATCTTCAGGCTCACAGCCGAGGATAGCGCACTTCAACGCGGGGATGGAACCTTCATAGTTGCGGGCTTTGAAGTACACGATCCCAAGCTGGCCGTACAGGTCGGGGTTATCCGGTTCGAACTCCAATGCCTTGCGCGCGTTGCGCACCGCGGAGAAATACTCGCCCATCTGCGAGTAGGTGCGGGCAATGGAGAGATAGGGCGCCGGGTCATCCACGCCCAATTGCTCATTGATGGCGGCGGCCTTGGCGAAGTACTCCAGCGATTTCTCCCACAACTGCTTCTGGGTATCCTCGTTCGGGCTGCGAAAGCCCAGGGTGCGATAATTGGCGCCGGCCCGCAGGTAGAGGAAGGTCAGGTTCGGGGTCAATGTGATGGCGTGGTCATAGTTCTCGATGGCCAGGTTGTAATTGCCAAGCGATTCCTGCACATAGGCGTTGACCCGGTAGAGATCCATGATCTCCTCGCCGCGGTTGAAGGCCTGCTCGATATTCTGCTGCGCCTGCGACCACTTCTGCTGATCCACCAGGATCTCGGCGTAGAAGACCAGCGCCAGCGTGTTGGTATTGTCAAGCTGAAGGGAACGCACTGCGTCCTGTTCGGCTTCGGTCAGGAATCGCTGCACCTCACGGTCATCGATCAGGCTGCCATCCGCGTTCCAGTCCTTGACAAAGGCGCGAATGGCGTAGGACATCGAATCATCGGGGGCCACCTCCACTGCCTTCTCCGCCGATTCCAGGGCCTCCGCCAGGCGGACGCGGCGGGCATCATCGGTCACCAGGAGGGCGCTCGAATAGGTCTGGATGCGGGCGAGCCTGGCCCATATCTCACCGTTACCGGGTTCCAGCAGCACAGCCTGCCGGTATGCCTCGATGGCAGCATCCAACTTGCCCGCGGTGAATTGGGCCTCTCCCTCCAGAATAAATGAATTTGAAGTACGTGTGGCCGTTGCCGTGGGCAGGAACAGGGGCTTAACCTCCCCGGACTGCACCTGACGGATGAGCCAGATTCCCCCCAGGATGAGCACCACCCAGAAGAACATGCGGTAAAGGTTGGATTCGGGCCGCCGTTTGAAGATCGGCCTGCGGATTGGTACGTTCATGGTGTTCTATCAGGTCCCATGGGCGCCTCAGGGTGTGGGCGTGGCTCCAAGGTCCGGCGAGGCGGTCGCCTCGGGC
>CAYMQX010000229.1:0-5503 GCA_964392495.1 uncultured Anaerolineaceae bacterium | reverse complement strand
CTGTTCGCCCAGCCGCTCCGTCAGACTGGAGAACCCGGAGATATCGGCGAACATAACGACAGCAGGATACTCTTCGGCCTCGGGGGCTGAAATCGGCTCAGGATTCATGGAGATGCGTTTCCGGATCAGTGCCGGGACAAAGCTTGCCAGATACTCTGTTACACCGGTTGAAATGTTCATGGTGTGCTCCTAAAGCCAGTTCATAATCCACATCAGACAAAAGACGAGGCAGCGGAGAGAAAGAATCAACCCAAATCTACAATGGCACGGATGTTTCCCGCCAAAGGAGCATCAGGCGGGGGATATCCGCGAAGACTGATCCGCATGGGCAGGCCGTTTTTTGGCCGGATCGAGTTCATGCCCGAGCAGTCCACGCGTGCCCCGGGCACCAGGCAGAAATCGAAATGCTGAAGGATGATGGAAAGGGCCGTTTTGAGCTGCAGCATGGCGAGGGCTGCCCCGAGACAGTACCTTGGACCGGCAGAAAAAGGGAGGAATTCATAGGAACTGGGGTGGATGGACAGCCAGCGCTCAGGTCTGAACTTACGCGGCTCGGGAAACACTTCGGGAAGGCGGTGGGTTACAAAGGGACTCATCACCAGCCAGGACCGCTCCGGAACCGGATAGCCCCCTATTTCAGCGGCCTGCAGGCTGAGGCGGGCGGTCCAGGTCCCGGCAGGAAAGAGACGCATGGTTTCCTTGATGACACAATCCAAAAAAACGAGGCGATCCAGATCCTCGGCGCCAGGATTCCGGCTCTCCAAGACCTGATCGAACTCCCGGCGAAGCCGCTCCAGGGTGACAGGGTGCCGGGAGAGAAGAAAGATCGACCAGTATAGGGCCATCCCGTTGGGGTTGTAGCCGCCCCGGAACATGGTCATGGTGTTGCCAAGGAGATCGCTTTCGGAAAAAGCCTGTGGATCATTTTCGTGCAGCCGGATCATCATCGAAAGCAGGTCATCTCCGTCGAGGCCAGCCGCCTTGCGCTGGAGAATGACCTCACGCACAACAGCCTCCATCCGGCGGGCGGACTTGCGGAGGAGGCGGAAGGGCGTTCCAGGAAGATCGATGGGGAAAATGAGAGCAAGGGGTGAGAAGAGCGCTTTGGTGGTCTCTTCGAGTTGGGAGCCCAACCTCTCTCCATACGGACGCAGGTCAGTTCCCAGAACAGGATCGATTGCCATTGAGATGGCGAGCTGCTCCATTTCCGTCCGAAGATTAAGAATATTCCCGGGAATCCAGATGGCCATGCGGTCTTCAACGGCGCGGAGGCAGCTGGCCTGGTAGCGCGCAATGAATTTGCGGTGGAAATAGGGAAGCATCTCGGCACGGTGGGTGGCGTGCCGCGGGCCATTTGTGAAGGGCAGTCCTGTGATCAGGCGGCTCATGGGGCCATCCGCGGCGAGAGGCAGAGGGGAAATGTCCAGGTCGAAGCTGTAAAAGGCCGAGGGATCGCGCAGGACCTGCCGGTTATAAGCCGGATCGAAGATCAGATATGCAGGGGATGGACCATAGCCGATGCGGATGAAATTGCCATATTGGCGCTGTAATCCCTCCAGGGTGGAGAGTGGCCGGAAGGCGAGCCGGAGGAGCAGGGGGAGCCATCCCAGGATGGGAAGATGCCGGGGTCCGGGGATGGGCATAACAGAAGGGATTTCGGGCATGAATTTGAGAGACTCCTTCCCGGATACATACCGACTCCCGTATGAGGAATACTTCCGTCAGCAAACCGATATTATGATACAACTTGTCTTAATTACCCGCAAGATGCACATTTGTCGCCAGCGCAGATGGAGAAGAATGCTGTACCCGGCTCTTGGTATAATTCAACACGTTATCAAATTCTCAATGGAGTTCGAATGACCAAAATACTCAGTGGTGCGGAGATCCGCCAGACGTACCTGGATTTTTTTGTTGAGCATGGACATACTGTTGTGCCCTCCTCTTCGCTCGTCCCTGGCGGGGATGCCACGCTGCTGTTCACGAACTCCGGCATGGTGCAGTTCAAGGACGTATTCCTGGGGACCGACAAGCGGCCTTACACGCGAGCCGTGGACTCGCAGAAATGCATGCGGGTGGCCGGCAAGCACAACGACCTGGACGACGTGGGCCGCGATGGAACCCATCACACGTTTTTTGAGATGCTTGGAAACTGGTCGTTCGGAGATTATTACAAGAACGAAGCCGTGGAATGGGCCTGGCAATTATTGACCGGGGTTTGGAAGCTGGATCAATCCAGGCTCTATGCGACGGTCTTCAAGGATGACAAGGGAGATATCCCCTCGGACGAGGAAGCAGCGCAAGCATGGCTCAGGCAGCCGGGATTCGACCCGAACCACTTGTATTACATGGGGCGCAAGGATAACTTTTGGGAGATGGCGGAGACGGGTCCCTGCGGGCCGTGCTCGGAGATCCATTATGACCTGCGCCCGGAGGAAGGGCCGGTCACGGAGGAGATCCTGAACAGCCATCGCTTTGTCGAGCTGTGGAACCTGGTCTTCATGCAATACAACCGGCTGGGGCCGGATACGCTGGAGCCACTGCCGGCGAAACATGTGGATACGGGCATGGGATTCGAGAGACTCGTATCCATTCTGCAGAACGTGGATTCCAATTACAAGACCGACCTTTTTGCAGGCTCGCTGAAGGTGCTGCTTTCCCTGACCGGGTACAGTCCGCAGCAGATGGAAGCGGACTTTACGCCGTTCCGGGTCATTGCCGACCATGCGCGTTCGGCGGCGTTCCTGATCGCGGACGGAGTGGTGCCCGGGAACGTGGGCCGGAACTATATTTGCCGCATGATCATCCGGAGGTCGGCTTAAGCGAACCTTTCCTGGCGAAGGTGGCGGAGGCCGTGATCGAAACCTACGGCAGCTTCTACCCCGAATTGGTCAAGTCACGCGGAGCGATCCTGGATAACCTGACGCGTGAGGAAGTGCGATTCGCGCGTACCATCGAGTCAGGGACCGTACAACTGGACAATCTTCTTTCAAGCCTGCGCTATTACAAGCAAAATGTCCTGGATGGGAAACGTGCTTTTGAGCTGTACGCGACATATGGACTTCCATTTGAAATCAGCCGGGATATTGCACGAGAGCAGGGGTTGGACGTGGATGAGGCAGGCTTTCGGCATGCCATGGACGAGCATCGGATCGCTTCGGGGGGCGGCAAGGCGATGGGCCGCATGGGCGGGGAGGATGCAGAGTTCTTTGCGGGTCTGCTAAAGGACCTGCAGAAAAAGGGAAGGCTGGGAGAGCAGGGCGTGGAATACGACCCCTATGGCAGCACGCAGCTTGAGACCGAGGTGCTGGCACTGATCGTCAACGGAGAGGCGGTGAAGAGCGCTTCCTTTGGAGACCACGTGGAAGTGGTGCTGCCGCGCACCGGCTTCTATATCGAATCCGGCGGGCAGGTCTCGGATGAGGGGATCATCCGTTCACTTTCAGCGGGAGCGGACGCTCCCGAATGGGAGATCGAGGTCACCTCAATGCGGCGGGCCTCGGCGGGCATGATCGTACATACGGGGGAGGTGATCTCGGGCTATCCACGCGTGGGCGAGGCATGCCTGGCAGAAGTGGACGTGTACCGGCGGCACGATATCATGCGAAACCATACAGCTACGCACCTCCTGCATGCCGCGCTGCATCAAGTCCTGGGTGAACATGCCCGCCAGGCGGGGTCGCTGGTGGCGCCGGATAGATTAAGATTTGATTTCAACCATCCGGAAGCGATGACACAGGAGCAGATAGAACGCGTCGAAAAGATCGTCAACGACGCGATCGCAGCGGATATGGCGGTCATGCCCAGGCTGAGGGCACGGGAGGAAGCGATCGCGGAGGGTGCGATGGCGCTCTTCGGCGAGAAGTATGGGGAGACGGTGCGCACGATCACGATCACACTTCCGCACATGCACCCGGAGTTGACCGCTGAGGATGTAGTCCACCCGATGGCCGCGGAAGGCGAGGAGAAGTATTCCTATGAATTATGTGGCGGGACCCACCTGGACCGCACCTCGGATATCGGAGCTTTCCTGATCGTAAATGAAGGATCGGCGGCGGCGGGAGTGCGCCGGATCGAGGCGGTGACGGGACGCGGGGCCTATGAACTGATCGCGCGGCGTTTTAAGGCCTTGAAGCAGGCTGCCGGGCTTGCCTCGGTCACGCCGGAAGAACTGCCTGCCAGGGTGGATGCGATGCTTTCAGAACTGGCGGCGCTGCGCAAGGAGAACGCGGCACTGCGCACCCAGGCCGCCATGGACAACTTTGAGTCGCTGATGGAAAACCTGGAGACGATCCATGGGGTGAAAATGCTGGCTGCCTCCCAGCCCGATGCAGATGTTGAGACCCTGCGCCGGCTGGCGGACCGATTCCGTGAACGGAATCCGGCCCATGCAGGAGCGCTGCTCTCCAGTGGTTCCAATGTGCTGGCTGTTCTAACGGAGGATCTCGTCAAGCAGGGGATGAAGGCAGGAGAACTGATCACGGCAGTGGGGGGGCGCGGGGGAGGGCGCCCGAATATGGCACAGGGGAGCCTTCCAACCGGCCTCAGCGAGGCGGAGGTCTTCATGAGGCTTCGCAAATATGTGGAAGAGAAGACCAAATGAGGAACAGAACCTGGCGCGCAAAGCGCCAGGAATTTTTTCATTACTGCCCTCGAAAAAGTCCGGTCTGGATTTTTTCGGCGTTTTGTCTTATTCTGCTCACGGGTTGTTCGAATGCGGGCAAACCCACCTCAACACCGACGCCGCGGCCCACGCCCACGTTCATTCCGATCGATATGGCGCCGCCCGTTCCCCAGGGGACACCGGTGGATGAGTGGCATCACATTCCTGTCATGCCGGGAGCGACCTCCGGAAGTGGTGATGAACTGGGTTACTCGTATGCCATCCAGGCCTCGGCGGAAGAGGTGCAGGCCTTCTACAAGGACCATATGCCGAAGTTGGGTTGGGAATATGATGCCAGCAGCGGTTCGGATGCGGATGTGCCGCTTATGGTTTTCAAAAAGGGCTCTTATATTGTGACCGTCTCGTACTTCCCGCACGGGGTTGAGTTGGTGGTACTGCTCGTGCGATAATCAATCATGGGTGAACAGCACCAAGGAGATTTCATGTCCCGTATCCGCGCGCTTATCCTTCTGATCCCCGTCCTGGCTTTTATGCTGGCCTGCCAGGCAATCACCAGGCCGTTCAACGAAATCCAGGATGTCGCAGGAACCGCCGAATCCATGGCCACACAGGCAATCGAGATGGCTACCCAGGCTGCGCCTCTCAATCCACTGGCAACGGCATTTTCGGGGACGGATGAAGCACCGGCGGGTTCGACGCCGTTCGCCCCGGATGGCACCTCCATCCCCGGCAACCTGTTCGATCCGCAGGGCGTGCCGGCGGCGGATTGGCAGGGGATCCCGATCATGCCGGAGGCAGTGGCAGGGGAGGAAACCCAGGGAATGTACAGTTTCCGGGTGAACGCCAGCCTGAAGGAAGTCCACGATTTCTATGCGGCGG
>CAYMQX010000228.1:0-5524 GCA_964392495.1 uncultured Anaerolineaceae bacterium | reverse complement strand
GCTATACTGCGCTGGTCGGAGATCCTTCTGATAAAAACAAAGCCCGCCCCATACTTACACAGGACCAGGTGGCCGAGAATGCCCGCACCTACTCCGAACAGGCGTTCCGTGTGCTGGATCGGGAAAAGACGATCGTACGAGCCAATGGCGAGTGGCTGGCCGGGCTGTCCCTGCTGGATCTGATCCGGTTGGGGCAGAATTTTACGGTGCAGCAATTCCTGGCACGCGAGAATTTCTCCAACCGGCTGGACAAGGGTGAACCCATTTACCTGCACGAGACATTCTATGCGCTAATGCAGGGTTACGATGCTGTGGCCATGAAAACAGATGTGCAGGTCGGCGGGACAGACCAGCTCTTCAACATCATCGTGGCCGGCCGCAAGCTCCAGGAGGCACTTGGCCAGAAACCCCTGGTAGGTATCATCTGCGGCATCCTGCCCGGCACGGATGGAGTGCTCCGTATGTCAAAATCTACGGGCAATATTGTTCCGATCAACACCACACCTGAGGATATGTTCGGAAAGGTTATGTCCGTCCCGGATTTCGCCATGGGGAATTATTACCGGCTGGCGACACGTTTCCCGCCTCACGAGATCGAACGCATCGAAAAAGAACTGCAGGAAGGAAAACTGCACCCGCGGGATGCAAAAATGCGACTTGCGCATGAGATCACCAGTATTTTTTACGGTGATCCGGCCGCAGAAGCTGCACATGAGTTGTTCGTAAGAACCTTTCAACAAAAAGAAACGCCGGACGAGATGCCGGAGCACATCCTTAAAGCAGATGAGACTGTCCTGGATGTTCTTCTGACTTCCGGGCTGGCCGAAAGTCGGAGCAAGGCGCGGGCCCTCATTGATCAAAAAGGTGTTCGGTTGGATGGTCAAACTCTGGATCGTGGTGACATACCCTTTCCGCACCCGGGTGTTTTGCAAGTGGGAAAGCGGCGCTTTTTACGTGTAAGATGAGTTCTTCCAGCGGATTTTAGAGAGGAATCTCTATCGTTCCGCGGTCAGATGCTCCTCGTCCACCATTTTGAGGAACTCGTTTCCAATCTGGGGATCAAAGCGGGTGCCAATCTCACCCTGGATGTATTCGATCACCTGTTCGCGCGGCCATGCCTTCCGGTAGGGGCGATCATAGAGGAGCGCATCCCATACATCCACGAGCGCAAAAATCCGCGCCGAAAGAGGAATTTCCTCTCCCTTGAGGCGGTTGGGGTACCCCTCGCCATCCCAGCGCTCATGATGCGCATAAGGAATTTCAACTGCCGTGCGGAGATAAGGGATCGGGTAGAGCAGGTCATAGGCGTATTGGGGGTGCTTGCGCATCTCCACCCATTCCTTCTCGTCCAGCGGCCCGGACTTTTTAAGGATATGGTCGGGGACAGCCATTTTACCGATATCATGAAGCAGGACCCCCCGGCGCATGCTTACCAAATCCATTTCGGGGATTCTCAGGCGGCGAGCGAGGCGAAGCGTCAAATCCGTCACGCGAAGGGTATGGCCCTGGGTTTCGCGATCGCGGAGTTCCAGGGCTTTGCCCCAGCCCTCCAGAGTGGTGTCATAGGCAAGTGATAATTCCTGGTTGGAGCGCTGAAGGTTGTCGAAAAGCTGGGAATTATCAATGGCAATTGCCGCCTGGCCCGCCATGGTCTGGAAAAAGTCGGTCCAATCCGCTTCGGGTGGGTGAGGCTGGCGATAATAGATCTCCAGAATGCCCTTGATCTGTCCTTTGCTGATCAGAGGCGTGGCGAAATAGCTGGTGAATCTTTCCTGGCGGACAAGATCCCTGCGATGAAATTGTTCATCCTTCCCAACATCCTCCACGCGGATCATTTTCCGCTCCAGAAGGGCCTCATCCAGGATCCGGCCAGAAATCCGCAGATTGGATTGGATCAATGTTGGCAGGCGGAAGCCAAGGCTGGCGACAGGATCAAGAGCGCGCATCTCAGGGTTATAAGTGAAGATCGCAGCGGCGTCCGCGTGCAGTTGTGAGATCGTGTGGTCCAGCAGGATATTCAGGGTTACACGCAGGTCGAAGCTGGATGCGATTGCAGTATCCACATCCCGCAAGGCAGTAAGGCGCCTGACTTGTTCCTCGCTCTGGTCATAGAGTTGGGCACGGTGAATGGCATTGCCTGAGATTTCGGCCAGAGTGCTGAGCAATTGCACTTGTGCCGGTTGGATCTTGCGAGGTCCGGGCACGGCTACGAACATGACCCCAATGGTTTGGGTGGAGGTGCTAATGGGGATTCCCACTCCTCCCCAGCCGGTTTCCACTCCCGACCCCGATTCCATTGCAGAAGGCCCAAAGACCCCAAAATCCCGGATTAGAATGGCCTCACTGTTTCGGAAGACCTGCCCGGCGATGGATTCATTGACCTGGAGTTGTTTCAAACCGGTCTGGCTCAGCCAACCACTGGCTACCTTGCGATCCAGGCGATTGGGTGCAGCCTCATACAACCAGATCGAGGCAGTGTCTGTGCCTATCACCTTGAGCACCTCTTTGAGGAGAACCGGAAGCACCTCATCCGGCTTGGTGATCCCCCGCAGTGCAAAGGTGATACCGCTTATCACCTCCAACTCTTCCATGCGTTTACGCGTCTCCTGGTAGAGATGGGCGTTGTCAATGGCTGCAGCTGCCTGATATGCGAAGGTGCGGGCAAGGGCGGCTGATCGCTCGTCAAACGTTCCGACTTCGTAGCTGTCGAGCGTGATATACCCCACGACTTCCCCGCGAGTCAAGAGTGAGACGCCCATCCAGCCGCGAATACTGTCCGCTGCAGCCCAGCGTTCAAAGCGCGGGTCGACCTGTGCGTCATAAAGGATTACCGGCTGGTTGTGATTGGCTTCGATGGCGATCAGAAGTTTATTATCTGCCGGGAAGGTATGGTTCATAGCTTCCGCAGGATGCGGCAAACCCAGGGAGGCTGTGATCCGAACCTTATCGCCCTCGAGGAGCAGGATCGAGCCGCTGTCAAACGGGACCACCTGTCTCAGTGCGATCAGAATGGTCTCAAGAACCTGTTGAGGATCCAGTGAGGATGTGACAGCCGAGGCAGCCAGACGCAAATTTTCTGCTTCCTCGTGGCCCTGCTGCTCGAGCTCGAACAGACGGGCGTTCCCGATCGCATTGGCGGCGTTATTCGCCACTGCCAACGCCAGGTCCTCATCTTCCTGGGAGAAGTGCCCCGGTTCGTTGCTGTCGAGGGTCGCCATGCCGATGGTTGTGTCACGCACAATGATGGGTATGGCCAATGTGGACCGCGGATTGGCAATCCCCGGTATCCACCGGAAGCGCTCATCCATAAGAGTATTTTCAATGCGAATCGGCTTGTGACTCTCGATCACCTCGCGGTTTACGGGGAAATCTTCCAGCAGCAGGTTATTGCCTCGCTGGATCGTGTCTGGTGGGAAACCGATGGCTGCTGAAATCCGAAGCCGGTCGCCCTTCAAAAGCTGAATAGACCCCGAGTCGCTGGGGATGAGCTGCATAAGATGCCCGAGGATGGTCTGATTCACCTCGTCCAGATCGAGAGAGGTGGCGGCCAGGCGCATAAGATCCAACATGGAAGCCTCGCGCAGGCGGAGCTTCTGCTCGGCCGCGAAAGAGCGTGCATTTTGAATGGCGACCGCGGCCTGTTGGGCCAGGCTGCTGAGGAAATTCAGCTCTGTGGGCTGGAATTTCCTGTCGGATCCGGCCCGCCAAACGACAACCAGACCGGTCAGTTGGTCTTTGTTCAAAACAGGTACGCCCATCATATGCTCGGCAGGGTTGGTCTCTGTCCCTTTGATGGTGATGGCGCGCGGGTCGCTTGTGGCGAAGTTAACGATCTCCCCTGTTTTGCTCAGGGCGATCTGACCGGCAATTCCAGCTCCGAGAATCACGGGATCGTTCTTGATCTCCTCGGCATCCTCGCCAATAACCGAAATCCCATGCAACTGCCCATCCCTTTCGTCCATCATGTAAACAGCACTGGTCTCGACGTTTAAAAGATCCTTTGCATACAAGGCGATGCGTTCAAGAACCTGATCCAGTTGAAGAGTTGACGAGACGGCCCGGCCTACCTGGGCCACCGCGGCAGATTCCTGGGCCCGCTGTACAGTCTCCTGGAACAGGCGGCTCATACCGATGGAGATGGAGGTCTGGTGAGCGATACTGATGAGGAAATTGAACTCTGATTCATTAAAGAGACCATCGGAACGAAGACGCCACGCATTGATCGCGCCGATCGACTTGCCGCGCAGGATCAGAGGCGAGGACATCATGGTCTCGATCTCCCCATCTTCCTTGGGCGTTCCAGGGACGGTTATAGTGCGCGGATCGCCCCGGGTGTCGTTGATGATCTCTGATTTTCCTGCCGCGATCACATTGCCTGTGATGCCCACGCCAATCTGAATTGTGTGTGAGATCAGTTGATCGCTATAGGTGCCTTTTGCAGAAACGATCTTCACTGTTTGGTCGTCATCCTGGACCAGATAAATAGCGACGTGGCTGGCTTTAAGAAGCTCCAGAGTCCTCTGACAGACTATATCCAGGAGGTGTCCTGCCTCCTGGGTCGTGGCGAATTCATTGGCAATGTCTGCAAGCGCCTCGATGATGCCGGCACGGCGCCGTTCCTCCTGGAAGGTGCGCGCATTGGAAATGGCGATGCTGGCCTGGCTGGCAAAAACCTCCGCCAGGCGGGCGTGCTCCTCTGTGTAGAAGTTGGGTTGAGAATGGTCAATTGCCAGCATCCCCAGCAGGCTATCCCCGATGACGAGAGGAACACCCAGCCAGGAATGAATGTGACGATGCGGATCGTCATGGAAAGGTTGGAACAGATCCGGCGCATCCCCGAGGCGAAGGGACCTGCGTTCACGGATGACCTGGGAGTTGGGATTCTCACCCGGTACGGGGAATCGCATTCCCAGCACCGGGGAGGCATCCGGCCAACCGGCGCCCCCGACAATTTCCAGATAACCGTTATTCAAAAGCTGAACCGAAGCGGTTCGATAGGGCACAACCTTTGCGAGTTGGTCCAGGATTCGCTGGATGGAGTGCTTTTGATCGAGGTCTGAAGCCATGGCTGCGAGCGATTCACGCAAGGTTTCGGCTTCACGTCGCCGCTGCTGCTCGGCATCGAACAGGTGTGCATTTTGAATGGCGATCGCAGCCTGGTTGGCAAAGGTCTGTACCAGCGAAGCTTGTTCAGGGGAGTAGAATGCCTCCTTCTGGTTATATAGATTGATGTAGCCAATCAAGGTGTCCTGGGCAAAGAGAGGGATTCCCATCCATCCGTGGAGCTGATTCTTGTCCTCCAGGTCGGCAAAGTGGTCGTCCGCCTGGATATCGGGGATCAGGATCGGTTCACGCGAGGTCCCCAGCTTCCATCCTTTGCGATCGACGGGGTATTTCCTTCCAATATTTCCTGGGAGGAGATTTCTTCCTGCCGCGGTTATGATGTCATTTCCTTCGATCAATTCGATGGAGGCTGCCTCATACGGCGCAAAGGTCACGAGAAGATCGAGTGTAATATCAAGCA
>CAYMQX010000227.1:0-5548 GCA_964392495.1 uncultured Anaerolineaceae bacterium | reverse complement strand
GCACCTGCCCGCATGGCAGGCCTACCATGATCCACCTTTCCGTGGATATGCTTGAGCGTCAATTTGGGAGAAAGGGGGCGCGCTGAACCCGATGGATAAACTGGCAGGTGATCTGCACGAGAAGGGCCTTCGCACCTGGCTGGAGCGGACACACTCTCTGGCCCTGCTTCTGAATGGATCGGGACAGATCCTGGAGGCCAACCCTGCCTTCACCAGGCTGATGCAGAGGCAATCCCCTTTGGGATTGCTTGCCTCGTTGGTATCCCCGGAGAGCCAGGCCTCTCTGGATGCGCTTGTGCGGACCGCCCTGGAGCGGGGGGAGACCACGCATGTGATCCTGAGCTTGTTCCCCGCACCCGGCGTGGATGCCTCGGATTATGACTGTACCTTCATCCCCCTTGCGAACGGATGTGTGCTTTTCCTTGCCGAGTTGATCTATTACGATCCGGCCATTGCGGAACGCATCCACAGTTTGAATCGTCAGTTGGCCCAATTGACCATGGATCACGGCCTCATCCAGCGCAAGCTCCTGGAGAAACAGATCGAGCTCGATGCGGTCATAGCCCAGGCTCACGAAGTGGCGCATACCGATGACCTCACCTATCTCTCCAACCGGCGGCAGATCGTCGGCGATCTGCAGCGCGAGGTGATGCACTCCGAGCGCTATCATACGCCCCTCTCCATATCCATGCTGGACCTGGATCACTTCAAGAACGTCAATGATACCTATGGCCATACCGTAGGCGATCAGATCCTGAGGGATACGGCCCGGCGGCTGCGCGACAACATCCGCGAGCCCGATATCGTCGGCCGTTACGGCGGGGAGGAGTTCCTGGTCATCCTCCCCAACTCTGGCCTGGAGGCTGCCATCGGGCAGGCGGAGCGTATCTGCAGTATGCTGCGCATCACCCCCATTTCTGCCCTTGGAAAGGA
The DNA here is from genome assembly GCA_964392495.1 of uncultured Anaerolineaceae bacterium. Taxonomy (GTDB): domain Bacteria; phylum Chloroflexota; class Anaerolineae; order Anaerolineales; family Villigracilaceae; genus JACPVF01. The sequence continues at coordinate 4,615 of CAYMQX010000227.1, read as the reverse complement.
ATATCACATCACCCTGAGCGCAGGTGTGGCTGAATATCACCAGGGCCAGGAGGATTGGCAGAAATTCCTCAGCCGCGCCGATGCGGCCATGTACAAGGCCAAGGCCGAAGGTCGTGACCGCTACGCAATCGCCCCCTGAACACTGCAAGGAGGATCAAAAGGCCGCCGTTGAGGCGGTTTTTGTTTAAGTCTGTATGGGACGTGTGCGCGAGCGCAGCGGCAGGTTGATGGTAAACAATGAGCCCACCCCCATCTTGCTCTTGACCTCGATGCGTCCGCCGTGACCGTGGACGATCTGCTTGCTGATGGAAAGCCCCAGACCTGTTCCGGCTGCGTGGTTCTCGTGCTCGCGCACCCGGTAGAACTTCTCGAACATGTGCGGCAGGGCCTGCTCCGGGATGCCGATCCCGGTATCCTGAACGCTGATGACCATCTCTTCGGGCAGGTTTTCGGCCTTCAGCAGGATGGAGCCGTGCGGCCGGTTGTATTTGATACCGTTGCTGATCAGGTTCAGCAGCACCTGTTTGATCTTGTTGCGGTCGGCCTCCAGCAAAGGCAGGCCTTCCAGCGCCTCCACGCGGATCTGAATGCGCTCCTCCTCGGCCTTGGAGGTCATCACATCCTTGCATTCGTACAGGAGGTCGGCCACGCTGAAGGTTGTCTTGCGGAACTGGACGCGACCCGATTCCAGGCGCGCCAGGTCCAGGAAGGAAGAAGCCAGGGCGTTGAGCCTCAGCGTCTCGTTGTGGATGTTGTTGATGATCTGGTCCCGCTGCTCCTGGGACATTTCGGGGCGCAGCAGGAGGTAGGTGGCTGTGCTCAGTGAAGCCAGGGGTGTGCGCAGTTCGTGTACGAACTCGGAGATCAGATCTGACTGCTGGAAGAGCCGCGCGTTCTCGATCGCCACAGCCGCCTGTGCGCCCAGCACCAACAGCATGGATTCGTCTGCTGCAGTGAATTCGCCACTGTGTTTGTTGAGCGCCTCCAGCACACCCACCACCTTGTTTTTGGTGATGAGCGGCACGCCCAGGATGGACTGCGTTGCAAAACCCAGCGTCTGTTCGATCTCGACGAAGAAGCGCGTATCCTCATGGACGTTGGCGATGCGCAGCGGCTCCTGGTGTGTCACCACCCAGCCGGCGATGCTTTTTTCGATGGGCACCACCAGGCCGCGCCGCGTGGGTTCGTCGATGTTGGTGGCCACCTGGAAGTGCAGCCGCCGGGCGTTGTCATCATACAGCAGGATCGAAGCCGCCTCTGCGCCGCTCACCTCGGCGGCTGCGTGCACGATGCGTGAGAGCAGCATGTCCAGGTCCAGTGTCGAGGCGAGATCGCGCGAGATATCGATCAGCCGCCGGTACCCATCCAGTCGTTCGGTCTTGATCTCAGCCATGTAGGACCTTTTCAGCAATAGCCGGCAGGGTGCGCGCCACATCCTCCGGAAGGACGAGGTCAGCCCGGACATTGATATAAGTGGGGGAGTTATTGATAATGATCAAGTGTGCACCACGATCCAGAGCCTGCATGGGAAGCCCCGCCACCGGCAGGACCTCGAGGGATGAGCCCGCGACCAGCATCAGATCGCATTGACGGGACTCGCGCTGCGCCTCCAGCCAGGGCCGGTGAGGCAGCTGCTCCCCGAAAAGGATCACATCCGGCTTGAGCACCGCCCCGCAGTGCAGACAGCGCGGGATGAACCCGGTCTGTGCAAAATGAATTATATACGGCTCCGAGCTGACCTGCCGGAAACACTGTGTGCAAGTCAGTGTGCTCAGGCTGCCGTGCATCTCGATCACTAAGCGCGAGCCCGCCTTCTTGTGAAGGACATCGATGTTCTGCGTGATGACCGTACGGATGTACCCGGCCTGTTCCAGCCTGGCCAGGGCCTGGTGCGCAGGGTTGGGCTGCGCCTCGTAGATCTGCCGCGCCAGCGGCCGGAACCAATTATAGAACTTCTCCGGTGCGGTGCGGAAGGTGCTCAAAGAAGCCACCTCCAGCGGTTCGTCCCTTGCCCATAGCCCGGTCCCCTCCGAACGGAAATCTGGGATGCCTGAAGGCGTCGAAAGCCCTGCTCCAGTCAGCACCACTGCGCGCTTTGCGGCCCGCAGCAACTCCGCCGCAAACTCGATGGCGGTCAGAGTCTGACTGGAAAAAGAAGTCATCGCGCCTTCTCGCGCTCCAGCACCTGGTCGGCGAGCTTAAGGAATTGCTGGGAGGTCACGTTCTCCGGCTGGCAGATCACAGCCGGGGTCTGCATACGCGTGGCTTGCAGAAAAAGTTCGGGCGCGGGCGTGATCGTCATCTCAATGGGGTGCTCCAGCAGTTCCTGCACCTTGCTCCATGGTATCTGGGCCTCAGTGCGATACCGGTTGTTCAGCACCGCCTTGATGCGCCGGGCCTCGATACCCACCTGCACCAACTGGTCGAGCAGCAAACGTGAGTGCTGGATCGAGTTCGGTACGCCCTCCACCACCAGGATCTGCTCGTTGCAAAGCGGCAGGGTGCCCATGGCAAAGGGAGGCAGACTGGTCCCCATATCCAGGACGATAAAACGCGCCAGGGTGGACAGGCGCGTCAGGAGCATTTCGTAATTCTGCACACGCGAGGTAAGCTGGATATCGCGCGGGTTTGGCGAGGCCGCCAGAAATTTTACGCCGCTTGGATGGGGAGTCAGCGCCGACTGTACTTTCTCACGCGTGACCTCCACGGGCGCTCCGGAGAGGATCTCATTCAGCACCTTGCCATCCCGTATGCCCATATCCTGGGCTATGGCTCCCTGGCCTGGCACCATCTCGGCAAGGATCACATCTGCCTGGGTGCGGCTGAACAGGGCAGCTGCCAGGTTGACCGCCACCGAGGAGACGCCCAGTCCGCCCCGGGCCGAGAGCACCCCGATCAGGTAGCCGTGCTGTTCGTGCGGTGAGGTCGGCGCCTCCTCCTCATTACGCGTTGAGCGTGCCAGCAGGGCACGTACATGTGCCTGCAGTTCGGAGGGGTGTGTGGGCTTCGTCAGATAATCATCTGCTCCCGCCTCGAACCCCACCACCTTGTCGTCGAGCTGATTCTTGGCGGTGAACAGCAGGATGGGGATCGTGGCGGTGGCCGGGTTGCGCCGCAGGCGGCGTGTCACCTCGTAGCCGTCCATGCCTGGCATCATCAGGTCCAGCAGCACCAGGTCCGGCTTCTCCTGGATGGCTTTTTCAAGCCCCTGTTCCCCGTTGCTGGCCGCGCTGATAATGTACCCCTGGCGTTGCAACATCAAGCCCACCAGGCGCAGGGTATCGAGGTCGTCGTCCACGATCAGGATTTTGTCAGCCATCATTGCCTCGCAGCGTTGTTATGTAGTCTAGCATAAAGAGGGGTGGTCGGCAAGCATGACCTGGTCCGGGCGGTTTTGACAGGCGTTTCAGGCTATTCGTGCCCCGAATCGCGCTGGACAATGCCGCGCTGCCAGGCGTATACGGCCACCTGGGTGCGGTCTGCGAGATGCAGCTTGCTGAGGATGTTACTCACGTGTCCCTTGACCGTGTTCTCGCTGATGACCAGCTTTTCGGCGATCTGGCTGTTGGTCAGGCCGTTGGCGATCAACTTCAGTACATCCAGTTCGCGTTCGGTCAATTCGGTGAACAGGGCCGGAGATTCCCCATCCTCGCCGCGCAGGTTCTGCAGGACCCGCGCCGCCACACGCGGGTGCAGGGTCACTTCCCCCCGTACTGCCCGCCGCAGCACATCCACCAGCCTGTCCATTTTCATGTCCTTCAGGATGTAGGAAGTCGCCCCGGCCTTCAGCGCCGGGAAGATATGGGCATCCTCATGGTAGGAGGTCAACACCACCACCTGCGTGCGTGGGCTGATCTGCTTGATCCGGCGCGTGGCCTCCACCCCGTCCATGCCCGGCATGATCAGGTCCAGCAGCACAATGTCCGGGATCAGCTCGGATACCAGCGTGATCGCTTCTTCTCCCGATACCGCCTCTCCCACTACATTGAATTCCGGCACGGTCTCCAGGTAGGCCCGCACTCCATTGCGGACCACCTCATGATCGTCCACGATCAGGATGCTCATTGCGTTTGCCATGCTGCTGCCTTTCGATCTCATTGTGATTTTAAGCCCTTCCCGCTTTTCCTGCACGCCGGCTGTGTGGGCGCCCTTATGCCAGTGAGCGTATTTCCGCTTTCCTCAGCGGTGCCTGCACCTGGATGCGTGTTCCCAACCCAGGCCCGCTCTGGATCTGCAGGCTGCCGCGGATGCTGTCGGCCCGCTCGCGGATCGACCGCAGCCCCATGCCGCTGACGGTCTGGTTGACCGTGAATCCGACTCCATTGTCAGCGATCATGACTTCGATCGCGTCGCTCTTGTACACCAGCCAGATCCCCACCCCCGTGGCATGGCTGTGACGCGCCACATTCGCCAGCGCCTCTTGTACGATCCGGTAGATGGCCTGCTCCATGCCCAGGTCCAGCCGGCGCTCGTTGCGGATCGTCAGCGTGGCAATGATATCGTTGCGGTTCTCCCATTCAAATACATACTCACGCAGTGTAGTGGGCAGCCCTTTTTCCTGCAGGGCGATGGGGTAGATCTCCTGGATCAGGAAGGTCAGGTCCTGGATGACCTC
>CAYMQX010000226.1:0-5576 GCA_964392495.1 uncultured Anaerolineaceae bacterium | reverse complement strand
TGGGATCGTCTGGGCCACGCTTACCCTCAAGGATCGGGACGTGGCGGGCTACGGCGGCAATGACGACGCAGACCTGATCAACATGGTCTCGGCCATCGATGGGAACAAGGTCGGCATGATCTTTGTCGAGCAGGCTGACCACACGGTAAAGATCTCGTGGCGCGCCCTTGAACCGGGGGTGGATGTCTCGCCGGTTGCCAAGCGCTTTAAGGGCGGAGGTCACGCCGCCGCCGCCGGAGCCGATATCCCCGGCTCGCTCTCCGAGATCCAGCCGGACGTGCTTAAAACTACAAGAGAAATGTTGGGCCTTTAAGATATAATTCAGCCTACTATGTCATAATTACCGACATAGCGCGAGGAGGAAATACGATCATGAACAGTCAAGATCTAAAAAACGCCATTTCCGGCGTTTTGGTGGTCGATAAGCCCGTAGGGATGACTTCCCATGACGTCGTTCAGGCGATACGAAACGGCACGGGTCTAAGGCGCGCCGGACACACCGGCACCCTGGATCCGCGCGCTTCGGGGGTTTTGGTGATCCTGGTCGGGCCGGCAGTCCGCCTTAGTGAATACGTCTCGGCTTCGGATAAACGCTACCAGGCGATCATCCGCCTCGGTTCCACCACCGATACCTTCGATGCTGATGGAAAGTTCACGCGCAGCGAGGTGCCGGTCAATGTGACCGAAGCGGAGTTTGAAGCCGTGCTCCAGACCTTTGTGGGCGAGATCGAGCAGACCCCGCCGCCCTATTCGGCGGTCAAGGTCCAGGGCCGCAAGGCCTATGAGATGGCGCGCCAGGGCGAGGAAGTGGAGCTTGCCCCGCGCAAGATCCAGGTGCATCACCTGGAGGTGTTGGAATGGGCGCCGCCGGAAGTGGTGGTGGATGTGCACTGCTCCTCGGGGACGTACGTGCGCTCGCTGGCCAATGACCTGGGAGAGAAACTCGGAACGGGCGCCTACCTGGTGGGCCTGCGCCGCACCAAGAGCGGGCGCTTCAGCCTGCGCGACGCCACGCCGCTCCGGAAGCTGCAGGAAGCCTTCCACGCCGGGAACTGGTACCAATTTTTGATCCCCGCTGCGGAGGCCCTCGCCGATTGGCCTGCGTTGGAACTCAGTCCCGACGAGGTGGAGGGCGTACGCCATGGCCACCGCGTCAAGGCGGCCGCGGATGCCGCACCGGGCATGGTCCGCGGCGTCAGCACCCAGGGCGAACTGGTCGCCCTCCTGGAATTGACCACCGGAGAGGACAGTACGCCGGAATGGCAGCCAAAGAAAGTATTCTTCACCTCTGAGTGAGCTTCTCCAGCCGCCAAAAGGCGGCTGGTTTCATATTCCATGCAGCATTACCGCGATCTGAATGAAATCTCCCTGAGGCGCGCCTGCCTGACGGTCGGCGTGTTCGATGGGGTGCACCGGGGCCATCAGGAGTTGATCCAGCGCCTGACCCACCAGGCGCAGGCGGAGGGCTGCCCGGCGGTGGTGCTCACCTTCCATCCGCACCCGGCCAGCGTACTGACCGGCCGCGAGATCAAGTGCCTGACCACACCGGATGAACGCGCCGCTCTGCTTGCCTCCCTGGGTGTGGATGCGGTCGTTACACAGCCTTTCACCCGGGAGCTTTCACAGGTGCCCGCCCGGGAATTTATGCTGCGTCTCAAGGAAAGGCTGGGGTTGGAACGCATCCTCATCGGCTATGATTTTGCGCTGGGGAAGGGACGCGAAGGCAATGCGGCGCGCCTGACCGAGATCGGCCGGGAACTGGGGTATGCGGTCGAGGTGGTGCCCGGGGTCAGTGATGAGAGCGGCGTAATCTCCTCCACGAGCATACGCAAACTGGTGAGCAGCGGGGATGTGGTTTCTGCAGCCGGTTTGCTGGGTCGTCCCTACTGTCTGTCGGGGCCGGTCATCCATAATGACCACCGCGGCAGCAAGATCGGTTTTCCCACCGCCAACATCGATTACCCTGCGGAAAAGGTCCTGCCCGCCAATGGTATCTATGCCTGTCATGCCTGGTTGGAGGGGGAGAGGTTTGCTGCCGCCATCAACGTGGGGCTGCGGCCCACTGTCAGCGACACGCAGACGGTCCCCAATGTGGAGGCCTATTTGCTGGATTTTCATCGGGATATCTATGGAAAGCGGCTGGACCTGGATTTTGTCTCCAGGCTGCGCGATGAAGCCAAATTCTCCTCCCTGGAGGCGCTGGTCGAGCAGATGCACAGGGATGTGGAAAGGGCCCGCCAGATCCTGCTCTGACCGGACGCCTCGTTGACTTGCGGGGCGTTTTCATCTATAGTACCGGAAATCCCTGAAAGGTGACCCATGCCCGAACGCGACATCTATCTCCTTTCCCCCAGGCTGCTTTCACCGGAAACGATAGCCGTGGCATTTGCCAGGACCTCCCGCTCACCCGAATCCTTTCGCGCCATCGCCGCGGAACTGAGCGATGAAAAATCCGCCCGGTTCCATGAGAAGTGGGTGGTAGGATACGGGCACGCCTCCGTGGCCGAGCACGCCGTCCTGCACATCGCCTTCGAGAATGTTTCGCGGGTCGCCATCGAATCGATCGAGAGCAACCGGCTGGCTTCCTATACCGAGAAATCCACCCGTTATCAGCGTTGGGAGCCGACGGATTTTTACCTGCCTCCCGAGCTTCAGGAGCATCCCCTGCGCGCGGAATATGTCCAAGGGATGCAGAACCTTTTTGAAACCTATTCTGCTTCGCTTGCCCCGGCACGCAGTGTGGTGGAACGGCAGTTCCCCCGGCGTGACGACGAGAGCGAGGCAGCCTGGGACCGCCGCATCCGCTCCAGGTACGTGGACGTCTGCCGGTTCCTGCTCCCAGCCGCCGCCCTGGCGAATGTGGGCATGACCGTCAACGCCCGCGCGCTGGAGAATGCCATACGCAAAATGCTCTCACACCCGTTGGAAGAGGTGCGTGAGATCGGCGCGGCGGTCAAGGAGGTGGCCCTCGCCGAGGTCCCCACACTTGTCAAGTACGCGCAGGCCGTTTCTTATCTGATGGAAACCCCGCGTGAGCTTTCGCGCCTCCCTGTCGCTCAGGAAGCCCTCGATCCGGAAGACTGGTGCCGCCTGGTCGAGTACGACCCCGGCGCGGAGAAGCGCGTGCTGGCTGCCGCGCTCTATCGCTTCCATGCCATGACCTTCGAGCAGGCGCTGGCGCGCGTGGATGCCATGCCCGAGGAGAATTGCAAGGCCCTCTCGGACAGCCTGCTCGGGGGACTGGGCCGCTTCGATGAGCCGCTGCGTGAGCTGGAGTATGCGGCCTACACCTTCGACCTGGTGATGGACCAGGGGGCATACGCCGAGTTCAAACGCCACCGTATGATGACGCAAACCCCGCAGTTCCTCACCGCCCGGTTGGGTTATGCCGTACCGCGGTTGTTCCAGGAGGCTGGCCTGGCACAGGTCTATGAGGCGGCCATGGAGAAGGCGGCCGGTCTCTACGAGAAGCTGCATGATCTCGATCCCTGGGTGGCGCAGTATGCTGTCCCCAACGGGTATCGCCGCCGGGTGCTCGCCCGCTTCAACCTGCGCTCTGCCTACCATTTCTGCCAGCTCCGCTCCGCCTCGAACGCGCACTTTTCCATTCGAAAGGTCGCGGAACGAGTCGCGGCTGAAATCCGGCGCGTGCATCCCATGCTTGGAGCATACATGGACCTGCCCGCCGAGACCTGGCAGGCTGTGGAAGAGCAGTACTTCACGGCATGAAGCGCCTGCTCCTTGTGGGGCTGCTCCTGTCTGCGGCCTGCACTGCGCGGCCCCACGCCACCCCCGGGCCTGTGACGCTCATCCCGTACTCGACCGTCACGCCTCCCGCTGCCTCCCTGGGATTGGAGGGGCTTGTTACGATCCCCGCTCCGCTTGCCTCGCCCACGCCCTTCACCTATACGGTCCAGGCCGGGGAAACCATGGGAGGCATTGCCCTCAAGTTCGGAGTCAGCCTGGAGGACCTGCAGGCCGCCAACCCCGGCATCTCTCCCAATGCCATGTCCATCGGCCAGGTGCTCAGGATCCCCAGCGATCCGGCCAACCCCTCGGGAGAGCCGACCCCCACCCCGGCCCCCTTCCAGATCCAACAGATCCAATGTTATCCGGGTGCGGCCCAAAGCATGACCTGCCTTGTCCTGGCGCATAACGACACCACCGACCTGTATGAGAACCTCATGGTGCAGGTGACGCTGGTCGGAACGGACGGGGGGCAGGTCGGCAGCAGTCCGGCGCTGCTGCCGTTGAATATCCTTCCGCCGGGGTCATCGCTCCCTCTGGGGGTGTTCTTTCCCTCCGGAATCCCCTCGGATGCCCGGCCGCGTGTGCAGGTTCTGACGGCGGTCCGCCTGCTGCCGGGAGACGCCCGTTATCTTCCGGCGGCGCTGCAGAACGTCACCGTCCAGGTGAATTGGAGGGGGCGCAGCGCCCAGGCGGTTGGAGAGGTCTCGCTGCCACCGGGATTGAAAAACGCCGCGACCGTTTGGGTGGCCGCGGCGGCATACGATGGACAGGGCAGGGTCGTTGGCTATCGCCGCTGGGAGGGGGGAGCGCTCCCATCGGGGGGCAGCCTGCCGTTCACGCTCCTGGTCTCCAGCCTGGGCGCGCCCATTGCCAGGGTGGAGTTGGCCGTGGAAGCCCGCCCCTGAGGACCCGGTCCCGGCTTATTTTCCCTCCAGCCAGAGATAGCGCTCGATCGGTATATCGATGGGGGTAAAGACGTAGCCCTTCACATAGGGTTTGACAAGCTGGTAGGAAAGATCATGTACCGTGAAGAGGACCGGCGCGTCGTTGACGATCATCTGCTCGGCCTGCTGGTAGAGACCGATGCGGGTGGTCACGTCGTGTTCGGTGCGAGCCTGCTCCAGAAGCGCATCCAACTGCGGGTTGGAGTAGCCGCCGCTGTTGACCTGTGATCCGGTATGGAAGAGGATGTCGGCGAAGTTTTCCGGGTCGGGGTAGTCCGCGCACCAGCCTCCGCCGAATATCTGACCGTGGTTTCCGGAGGCGAGGTTATCCAGGTAGAAGCTCGGTTCCAGGTTCTCCACCGTGAGAGTCACACCCAGGTTCTGCTGCCACATCTGCGCCAGAGCAGCCACATCGCTGCTGATGTCGCTGCCGTATCCGGCATCCGTATAGACGATGGGGGGCAGGTCGTTCCCGTATTTGGACTCCTTCAGCAGTTCACGCGCCGCCGCCGGATCGTAGGGGAGGCCCTCCAGGGAGATGTTGAAGCCCGGCAGGCCGGGCGGGTATATACCGATGGCGGGCAGGGCATGGCCGTCCATCACAACATCCAGGTACAACTGGCGGTCGAAGGCCATGCTGAAGGCCTTGCGCACTTTGAGATCGTCAAAGGGCGGGCGGGTCGTGTCGAATATGACGTAGCCCGTGCACAACCCCACCCCGGTCACCAGTTCATTATGCAGCGGCTCGGTGGGATCGGTGAACCGCTCCACCGAGTACACACCGGTGATGTCAATCTCGCCCGATTCATACAACCGCTGTGGATCGCCGGTATAAAGCGTCTCTACAACATAGGGGATGGAGGGGGCGCCCAGATAAAAATC
>CAYMQX010000225.1:0-5641 GCA_964392495.1 uncultured Anaerolineaceae bacterium | reverse complement strand
GATAACTTCATCTTCCTTGCCCTGCAGCTCGTCCCGCTCTCCCTGCTCTGGTGCTGGCTGATGCAGAAGTCGAAGGGCCTGTGGGGTTCCATCCTCTTCCATGCCGCCGCGGATATCCCGGTCTTCGTCGGCATCTTTTCGCAGCTTTGATGGAGGGAGGCTGCACACATGTTGGAAAAACTGAACCTGCCCGGCAGGCTGCAGGATTTTCCCGGCCTTCAGGGCGGGTGTACTGATCTGGACGAATCTTTTATGCTCGGAAAGGAGTGATCATGCAAACCGATAACCGCATCACCTTTTTGGGATTGACCGTCAAGACGGTCGTAGTCCATACCGTGACCTATTTTCTCATGGGTCTGCTGGCTCTCACGCTCCTGCACTATAAGGAAGCCTTCGAGGGAGCTGTCACCCGCGAGTATATGCGCCCGGTGACCGACCCGATCGTTGCGTTGGGGCCGGCGCTGCAATTCATCCGCGGCATTCTCTTTGCCGCGGCCTTCTATCCCCTGCGTGAGATCCTGTTTGGCCGCAGGAATGGCTGGCTGATCACCTGGCTGCTGCTGGTTTCCCTCGGCATCCTGTCCACGTTCGCCGCCGCTCCCGGCTCGGTGGAGGGACTTCTCTACACCCGGATGCCGGTGAGCCTGCAGCTTATCGGATGGCTGGAGGTCGTGACGCAGGCCTTGCTCCTCTCTGCCATCCTGTACTACTGGGTCAATCACCCGGAGAAGAAATGGCTGGCCTGGGTGCTGGGGATCATCTTCTTCCTGGCGGTCACCTTCTCCCTGATGGGATTCTTTTTGGCCTGAGGAGCGGCGCAAAGGATGGGGATTCCGGGGCTGACTCCCAAAGACGGAGGGGTATCGGCGGGGGATCAATCCCCGCCTCAGCCTGTAAGAAAGTCCTTCGGACTCGCAAGGGCGGAGCAGCAAGGGCGGAGCAGCGCTCCGCCCCTACGGGTTCGGATGGAGACGAAGCGAACCCCCACCCAAATCGCCACTCCCTTGGCCTGAGGGTATTCCTGAGGCAACCGTCCCTGCGATAAAATACATTTTCTCAAACCCCGCGGAGGGAGCGCCTCCATGAACGAACGCCGACCAGTGGGACAACTCAACCTGAAGGCCGGGGCATTGCCCGTCCTGGCCTGGACCCTCGCCTGGGGCGTGATGGGCGTCTGCCTGCATATCAGCGGCGTCTTTAACAAGCCGCGCACGGGACCGCTGTGGGTTGCCGTCCTCGGCGGCATGATCCCCTGGGCGCTGGCCGGGGTCTTTACCTTCCGCGGGCGTTCGAGGTTCGTGACCAGCCTGGTCTGGGGGTTGGCTTACCTGCTCTCCTTTGGATCGGTGGCCTGCCTTGCCGTCTCCCTCCCGGAGTCCATCTTCGTGCTGCTCCTGGCATGTGCTCTCGGCCCGGGAGCAGGGGCCTTTGCCAGCGCCATGCTCGCAGATTCATCGCGCCCGGGCCGCGCCTTCATCGTCGGGTTCCTCTGGCTCCCGGGGTTCCTTGCCGGCACCTGGATCGGCTTTTTCGGCATCTACGCCGTCCCTGAGCTTGCCAAGTACATCCTCGGGCCGCTTATCGGAGTTCCCGCGGCCCTCACGCTCGGCTCCGGCCTCGGTGCGGCCCCCGGCGGCTTCACCGCCTCAGGCCTTTCCCTTGCGCTCATGCGGCTGGGGAAAAAATTCATATAGGACCTCGCAATCTCATTGCCGGGAGATTGTCAAATGACTTCCCTCTCCCTGTGGAGAGGATCCGGGGCTGAGGTCTTTTCGCTTGCGTCAGGGGCGAAAGAGGAAGGGAATGGAAATGAGAACCGATCTGCTTCAAAACGAGTCGGATGTTCAGAAGATGAAAGATCTGATGGCCGATCTTCCGGATGGCCCAACGCTTGTGGATTTCGAAGAAGTTATTTCGCTGTCTTCCGTAAGAGGCAGGACAAGGTTGTGGAGGGAAAAGGACAAATTGACCGGTTTTGCCTTCGTGGACGACTACAATAACCTCCAGTTTGAAATACTGCCCCAATATCGGACAGCCTGGATGGAGGACGAGATCATCCGGTGGGGGATCGAATGCGTCCAAAAACGAAACAGGGAGAGCGGTCAACAAAATACTTTGGAGGCCTCATTCCGGCTGAAGGATAAGTGGCAGATCGGAATGCTGATGAGGCATGGTTTTCGGAAAGAGGCCGTCCGCACGCTGCATTATGAACGCGATCTGGAAATGGCGATCCCTGAATGCCCTCTGGCAGAGGGATACCGGCTGCGGAAGGCGGCAGGAGAAGCGGAAGTGGAAGAACTGGTGGCTTTGCACCGGGCGGCGTTCGGGACCGAAAACATGAGCGTGGAGTGGCGGTTGGCGATCATGAGGGCGCCGGACTATGAGCCGGAATTGGATTATGTGATCGTCGCGCCGAATGGAGAGATGGCTGCCTTTTGTATCTGCGGTTTTGAAAGTGAAGATGGAAGCGTGGGGTACACGGATCCGATCGGGACCCATCCGCGCTGCCAACGGCAGGGATTGGGGAAGGCAATCGTGACAGCCGGGATGGAGGCGTTGAAAGCGCGTGGAGCGAAAAGGGTGAGATTGGGAACCAGCAGCACAAATCATGGGATGCGGAAGCTGGCGGAGAGCCTGGGTTTTGTGGTTGCATCCGAAAGTATTTGGTTCTCCCGGCAGGTTCCATAGCCTCAAGCCCGGGGCGCGTTCCGCAAACGTGGTGAGTGGGTACGTGATCTTTCTTCGCGTGCATACTTGTGCCAGATCCATCCCGATTTCGACAACATCGTTGATGACGTAGCAAGCTCTTGTTCGATTGCGCTGATATCGATATTGGAGGGCCCAATCATCCAGAATTGCAACCGGCTTACAGCATCACGGGCCAATCCTGTTTGCCCACCGGCCATTGCCTCGGCAATAAGAATAAGCAACCGAGTTCCGATGCGAGGTTTCACTTCCATGCCGGGCACTCTTTGTTTCCCTGGCAGGCGAGTTGGGCCGAGCCGGATGAACGGTACCTGCTTAAGATAATCCTACAGGGCGCGTGCCGCGAACTTTTCGTCAATTTCTATTTTCATCAAAACGGCTCCTTTCACCAAACGGTGAAAAATAGTATGTCAGTGAAAATGAGGTGGCGGCAGAATGTGGAAGAATGTCAGGGGTGGATCGCACGACCTACGCTGTACATGGTTGATGCTATACTCCCCTGATGCTCACCCCCACCGACTTCCTCCTCATCTCCCTGGCGGCGGTGGCTGCGGGCGCGGTCAACGCCCTGGCCGGCGGAGGGACGCTCATCACTTTCCCCATGCTCACCGCCCTCGGCCTCCCCGCGGTGGCCTCCAATGTGACCAACACCGTGGCCCTCTGCCCGGGCTACTTCGGCGGGACGCTGGCCCAGTGGAACGACCTGCGCGGCCAGTCCCGCCGCCTGTGGTGGATCCTCCCGGCAGGGACGCTCGGCGGGCTGGCAGGCGGCCTTCTGCTCCTCCAGACCGGCGAGAAGCTCTTCAAAGATATCGTCCCCTTCCTGATCCTGTTCGCCTGTCTCCTGTTGGCCGTCCAGGACCCCGTCCGCGCGTGGCTGTCCCGCCGCATGGCCGTGAGCGGGGGTAACGGCTCACTGGAGAAGTGGACCTGGCTCCCGGTGGGTCTGGCTTCCATCTACGGCGGCTACTTCGGCGCAGGCCTCAGCGTGATCGTCCTCTCCGCCCTCGGCATCACGCTCGAGGATTCGCTCACCCGCCTCAACGCCCTCAAGCAGGCTGTCGCCTTCGTCGTCAACGTGGCCGCGGCGGTCTCCTTCGTCTTATCCGGCAAGGTCTTGTGGAGCGCGGCGGTGGTGATGGCCCTGGGCGCGCTGCTGGGCGGCGTGCTGGGCGGCAGGCTGGCCGGGCGCATCCCGCCCTCCGCCCTGCGCTGGACGGTGATTGTCATCGGCATGACCGCCGCGCTGATCTATTTTCTGAGAGGTTGATATGGAGGATCGCTCCGGTTGTTCCCTGGTCGCCTGCCCTGCCTGCGGAGCCCTCCGCGCCGCGGACTCTTCCTGTGAGGCCGACTTTCACACCCTCCTGGGCTGGGAGCACGAGTTCCCCGCTTACGGTGAGGTCCATCACCTGCTGGTGCTTTGCTACCAACTCCAGCACCCCCATCTCTATTCCATCGAAGGGCTGGTCCATGCCAAAGGCCTGATCGTTGATTTCCTGGAGGGCGGAAAGACGACGGAGCAGGTCCGCCGTGAGAAGCGGGGCATCGTCGCTTCCTCTGCCCGGACCTGGAAGGTGACCGCCCGTCCCGGCTCGTGCGGCGCCTATGCCCATCCCATTAAGTGGAGCATGACCGTCCTCGATGTCGCCGCCGACGACCATACCCGCTATCGTGAGAACGTGCGCCGCTGGGCGGATGCCACCTTGAAGGACCTGCGCGAGGCGGGGGAGGTGCAGCCTTTCCGTATGAGGAGGTCACGATAAAGCGCTCTTTTCCGGGTCAGCCCTGCGCGGGGGAATTGCGGCCTCGTCCGGCTTCGTTGAAGGCGCCGCGCAGCTCCGCGCAAATCACACGCTACTCCGGCAGCACCAGCGGCCCCCCCGAGAGCGGGTTCTCCACCACCTGCACCGGCCAGCCGTAGGCTTGTGTGATCAATTCCGGTCTCAATACCTCGGCGGGTGTGCCGATGGCCCGCAGTCTGCCCGCCACCATCAGCGCGATACGGTCCGCGGCGCGCGCCGCGAGGTTCAGGTCGTGCAGCGCGATCAGCACCGCCAGCTCCTCTGTGTGCGCCAGGTCGCGCACCAGCTCCAGCAGGCTCACCTGGTATTGCAGGTCGAGGTGGGCGGTGGGTTCGTCCAGCAGCAGGATGGGTGTGGATTGCGTGAGGGCGCGCGCCAGCAGCACCCGCTGTGCCTCGCCCCCCGAAAGCGTGCCCACGCGCCGCTCGGCCAGCCCCCAGGCGTCCACCCGCTCCAGCGAGCGCCGCGCCAGTTCCTCATCCGCCTGCGATGTCTGCCCGAGGAATCCCAGGTAAGGCGTGCGCCCCATCAGCACCGTCTCCCAGACGGTGTAGGCGGGCGGCAGTTGGATGGCCTGCGGGACGGTCGCCATATAGCGGGCGCGCTCCATCGGCGGCAGCGAGCCGAAGTCGTCTCCGTTGGTGCGGATCTGCCCTGCCTCGATGGGGATCACCCCGCTTGCTGCGCGGATCAAGGTGGACTTGCCCGCCCCGTTCGGCCCGATGAGCGCCAGCACCTCGCCCCGGGCGACCTCCAGCGAAATGTCGTGCAGCACGCCCCGCCTCCCGTATGAGACAGTGAGGTCCCTGATCTTTAACATTTCACCAGTACCCCTGGTTTTTGGAGCGCCGCAGCACCCACAGGAAGAACGGCGCGCCCGCCAGCGCGGTGACGATGCCCACCGGGATTTCCTGCGGGGCCAGCACGACGCGCGCCAGCACGTCCGAGGCCAGCAGCGCCGCCCCGCCCGCAAGAATGCTCAACGGGATCAGTCGCCGGTAGTCGGGTCCTCTCCAGATGCGCACCAGGTGCGGGACCACCAGACCGATGAAGCCGATGATGCCCGAGAAGGCCACCGCTGCCGCCGCTGCGAGCGAGGCTGCCACCAGCACGACCCTCTTGGTGTGCGT
>CAYMQX010000224.1:0-5645 GCA_964392495.1 uncultured Anaerolineaceae bacterium | reverse complement strand
GCCTCCAGCTCGGTTATGGCCTCGGAGTCGAGCTGATAGATGCGCTGCTGGGCATGTTTCTCGACCTTCACCAGGCCGGCCTCACGCAGAATCTTGAGGTGCTGGGAAATGGCCGGGTGACTCATGGAGAAACGGGCATGGATGGCGGCTGCCGGCAGCCGGCCGTTTTCGGCGAGCATTTCAACGATGCGGCGCCTGGTGGGTTCAGCGAGTGCGGAAAACTTATCCATGTCCCCAGTCTATAACAAAACTATATTTAAGTCAATACTTAATTAAGAGATTTCTTAGATTGAATCTTATGGGATTTCGCATGTCAATCTGGCAGAAAGCCCCGAAGATCTCCCTGCAAAATATGATGGATTCCCCCAAACCTTCAGGGGGGCATTCCTATTTTGGGCTTCACACCTCAGAAGGCAGCACCCGCACGGTAATGGGATCAGGGATGCCTTTCAACGTCAAGGTGCGCGTCCCCAGGTTGGAAAACGCAAGGCCGGAGCGCTCCAGTGCGGAGGCGGTGAGGAAGACCTCACCCGCCGCGGCTTGAGAACAAACACGGGCGCACAGGTTGACCTCGTCGCCGACGGCAGTGATATCCATTGGTCCCTCTCCCCCTCCCATGGCGCCAAAAAAGGCCACCGCGGCATGAACGGCGATCCCGACGGGGATCGACTGACGGCGCATCCAATGTGCCATCTCCTGTGCGACCGTCACGGTCCGCCGCACATAATCGGGACCGGCAAAGCCCGCGCCCCAGAAAGCCGCCACGGAATCACCCGCCAGTTTTTCCACGAGGCCATCGGCATCGGAGATAAGGCGGGTGGCGCCCCGATAGAAGTGGTTGATGAGGCGGCTGAAATCGGTGGGGCTCATACTGCTGGAAAGCGGTGTGGAACCGCGAATATCCGCAAAGAGCATGGACATCTCGACCTCGGTGCCACCGGAATATTTTTGGGCGGCCTCCTCACACAGGTTGCAGAAGCGTGGGTTGAAACGGGAGCGCCGCTTGCCGTAGGCCATCCGGACCAGTGCACCGCCAAGCCCCTCGAACGGGGCATTACAGAACTTGCAGCGCGGATCATGGGGCAGCAGGCGAAAGAAGCGGCGTTGGCGCTTGTCCACGCTGAAGGCATTGGTTGAGAACCATTCACCCCAGACCTTATCGTGCAGGTCGTGGAGCGCCTTTTCGATGCGCTGCTGGCGCGTTTCAGCAGCCTCTGCCGCGTGGATCGGCTCAACAATACGGCGCTTATCGCTGTCGGACAGGCTCCCAAAGAACATCATGGCATTCGGGTCTTTTTTGAGGGCGGCGGTGAAATCGGGCGGCAGATTCAGTTCGCGTGGCCCGGCATCCAGGATCAGTTCCACATCCACAGTCTCACCCACGGATACACCGGCCCCCGCACACACTTCGCTGCCAACCTCGAGCATATATATGCCGCTCAGAGCCTCGATGCTGCTGCTCCAGGTATAACCGTTTATAGTGGCCTTCACAGTGGGCTCCCTGACTGCGTCCAGGGCATCCACCACCCTCGCAGGGATCCGCAGGGCGGCAGTATCGCCAGCGACCTTGATCCGGGCGCGGAAACGAAGCGCGGAGTTTTTTCCAACGGAGCTTTTGGATCCTGACTTATTCATGGGACCCCTTTATCCACGCGGTACCAGTCGATATTATGGTCGGGGCCTTCGAACAAGCCATCCAACGACAGCATGTTGAAGGAGATCAATTTGCGCAGGCTCATGATCCTTCTCCGGCAAGGGAAAGACCCTTTTCGTGCAGGGCGCGGCGAAGGATCTCAAGCCCTTTGGGTCCCAAACCATGAAGCTGCATCAATTCCTGCCCGGTGACACGGGTCAACTGGTCCAGTTGGAAAATGCCTGCCCCTGCGAGGGCGCGCAGCGCGGGCTGGGAGAGCCCCTCCGGAAGATCGCTCTTCTGCGGTTTGACAGGTTTCATAAGCTCTTTCCTGTTGCCTGAAGCGCCAGCGCTCAAGCCCGGGAGTGTAGGAACAACACGCGGAGGTGAAGGAGGCGCCTCAAGCAGAGTCAAGTCGATGAGGCCGGGAAGACCATGGAAGAAAGGCGCGCAGCGATCGGGGAGCGATGGGCTTCGTCGTCCGCGATCATTGCTCTGTGATCGATAAAGCCGTACGGAGTCATGAGCGTGGAAAGCGCGAGTTTTCCCAAGATATTGCCTCAATTCTTAAGAAATCGCCCGCTTGAAATACGATAATTATTATCCGAATATAGTGCGAACCTTCCAGGGTGTCAAGCGAAGATGAGAAAATTAATCGCAAATCCGCAGAGAGAGGATGTAGAAGAAAGGCTGAACGGCAGATCGATGGAGAGTCGGGTGGGAAGGCCGGGCACAAGGCCCACCCTACCGATCTTCAAGGAAGGATCGCACAGTTTCGCGGAACAATTCCGGGGGGTCCAGGTTGGCAAGGTGAGCGGCGTCGTCGATCACGACCTTGCGGGCGGAGGGGAGCCTTGCCAGCATCCAATCGGCTGCAGCGAGGATATAGGGTGTGTCATGCTCCCCGACAATCACCAACAAGGGCGTCGCCAGCTTTTCGAGCCTCTCCGCGGCAGGGTTGGAGGCGTCGGGCAGGCGCTTCCCCAACCCGCGGGCTTCATGGGAGAGGGCGATGCGATTCATATCGTACGCCAGCCGGCGGGCGGCAGGATCGACCTGGTCCGGAGTACGGCCCGAGCCATCGAACCAGATCTGGACCTCCAGTTCGCAGAGCAGGTCCCAATCCGCGGCCTCGTCGGCTTTCACAGCTTCGTCATATTTGGGAGGAGGAGGAACATCCAATTTCAGGCCGGAAGGAGCAGAACCTGTCAGGATGAGGGCCTTGACCCGTTGAGGGAATTCCAGGGCGAAATCCATCGCCAGGCCGCCGCCCATCGAGCAGCCCATCAGAACCAGCGGCTCATACATCCCCACGTGATCGAGCAGCGTCACCAGATCGTCCATGTGACGGAATTCGCCCTCCACAGGTTCACTCCTTCCGTAACCGCGCAGGTCATAGCGCAGGACGCGGTAAGACTTCGAGAAATGAGCAAACTCATTGTTCCACTGGCGGCTGTCGGCAACCCCGGCGTGGATCATCACGAAGGGTCGGCCTTCTCCTGCGACCTCGTAATAAAGACGGACCGCGCCAACCTGTGCCATCCCCGACCTCGATTTGGAACTTGACACGGGAACCTCCAGGGTGATGATACGAGCTTATCAGGAAAATCCGAACAGACGAATGACTTCCTCCGGGAGAGCGCGCGGGCGGCGGGTTTTCAGATCCACAAAGACCCAATCCGTCCCGCCTCTCACAAGGGCTTTACCATCCGACCGGCGGACAAATTCATACTTGCGGAGGAGGCGCACCCGACGGAGACTTTCCACCCAGGTGCGGATCTCGATCTCCTCGCCTGCGAAGGCCGGAAGAAGATATTCGACCCGGTGCTCGCGCACCACCCAGGTGGCGTCCATCTGCCTCATGGGGTCCAAGCCCCCGAGCGCAAGATAATGCTCAATGGCAATATCCTGCATCCACTGCACATAGATCACGTTATTGACATGGCCGTTATCATCAATGGCGGAAGCAGGGACGAGGAGGGTCTTGGAATAATGGCGGTCTGGATGATGGGGAGATGAGATGTCGGGAGGCTGCATAAGGATCCTTCACACCAGGAAACACAAGAAAACACCGGGCGAATCCACCTCCCGATCCGCACATGTGAGAGGAAGGCATCGCATCGCAAGAGCAGGCTCACTCCAGCCTGAGGAGATGCCCGTTCTGATCCAGCCAAGCCTTGCGGTCGCGGTAGTCGGGCAGGAGGCCTTCCAGCTTCGACCAGAACTTGCGTGAGTGGTTGTGGACCTTGAGATGGACCAGTTCGTGCAGCACCACATAGTCAATGACCGTGGAGGGAGCCATGACAAGCCGCCAGGCAAAGCTGAGCGTCCCGCGAGTGCTGCAGGAACCCCAGCGGGTGCGCGCAGAGGTGATGCGGAGGCTTTGATAAAAACACCCATGCCTGGCTGCAAAGTATTGCACACGTTTCAGGATGACCCGACGGGCCTGCTCACGGTACCAGCGTTCGAACAACTCCCGGGCGCGGGGATGCACCAGGCGGCTCAACAGGAAACCATCGTCGAAAACAAGGGGAGGTGAGCGATGGTCAACGAGGTGGAGAGGATAACGCTCCCCCAGATACCAGAAGCCCTGCCCTTCCACATAGTGCGGAGGAGAAAATGCCGGCCTGAGGCGCATGGCTTCCTGGCGGGAACGGATCCAGGATTCCTTCCGGTCCACCAACTCACGCAGCCGATCATCTGCAACGTGGAGAGGAGCGCGCAGGACCAGCCGCCCATCGAGTTCAACGATCAGGGCAATGGTTTTGCGGCGGCTGCGAATGATCCGGTCAATGGCCAGCATGGGATGAAGGCGATTATATCGTCTTCCTTCCCGCGGTTCCACTGAAAGCCGAACGCCAGCCCGGATCCTAGGATGTTCTGTTCACATAGTCGCGGAGGGCCTCCTGGGCTTCGCGGGCGATCCTTTCGTAGTTGGCAGCCTCGAGGGTGACCTTCTCCTCCACGAGATGAACCTTGATGATGCTGAGCAGGGCGCGGGTGAAGTGCCTGCCCACCTTCCCCACATCCCGGATGAGCCAGTCTGCAGAGCCGGTCGCGGGCACCGGTTCAGATTGTGGAAGGGGACGCTGCAATACGGGAGGCACAAACAACTTGAGCATCTGCGCCTCCGGGGCGTCCACGATGACACAGGCCTCCCGCAGGCTCACAAGGCGGTCATGTGCGTCAAAGGCGGGGAAGTACTGCATGCGGGCGTGTTCGGGAAGGGGATCATTGTGCCAGCGGGAGGCTTTTTCAGCGCGCAGGCGGGGCCAATCCCGGTCAAGCTGGCGGAGGGCGGCTACATTCTGATGATAGAAATCGAGAGCCAGCTTCCGACCGCGCATCAGTGCGCGGAGGACCTTCGTCATCTGCTCCTGGATCCATTCGATCTCGAGCAGCGCTGTAATGGTGTAGTCCTCACAGCCGCGCGGCACGGCATTGATGGAGAGCAGCAGGTGGATGGTGGAACGCAGGGGCTCAGGCAGGGACTGCAGGCGGGCCACATGAGGCCGCGCGACCTCCCGCAGGGTTTCCAGAATGGAAGCGGGAGTCTGGTGGGAATCCAGCAGGTAAGGGACCTTGGCAGATGCATCCCCGGCTTTGCGGACCATCTCAACGAGGCGGGCATCGTTGGGATACTCCTCGGTGAGGAGGACGATGCGGGCAAATTCCCGGGTGCCGATGTTGACAGGCCTTAACAGGAGTTCGGCGAACGGAGGCACGGGGTTCAGGAAAGTGAAATGCTCCGTATCCGCCAGTGTTCCGGGTCTTACAGGGATCGACGACATTCCTGCCTCCTTTCAGGGAAAGCCAAAATCTCCGGGCTATGGGCATCGAACGGCGGAAACCCTCCGCAGCGTTGTTAAGGATCCGTGCGACCTCTCTTTCATTATAGGATAAATTAGGGGCGGGTTCAATAAAAAAAGGAGGGTCTTTTAAGAAAGCAAGCCCCCACCCGACCCTGCGCGCCTCCACTGCCGCGGGTATCGCCCGGTTTTTTGAGCGGTGA
>CAYMQX010000223.1:0-5668 GCA_964392495.1 uncultured Anaerolineaceae bacterium | reverse complement strand
AGGGCGCGCTCCCGACCTGTCCGCTCCCAGGGAGGAAAGCCGCAAACCCCGCCTGTTGAGCCGGCTTGCCGAAAACAGCCGCCGCTTCCAGGCGCCGTTTTCCGAACGCCGCATCCTTCTATGGATGGGGGATTCCGTGAGCCTGCTGATCGCCCATGCACTCACGCTGTGGATCTGGGTCCTCGGCGCGAACCTGGGGGAACTGGCCCCGATGAATCCGCGCTCGGCCTGGCTGCAGATCCTTCCGGTGGGCGCGATCTGGATCGCCCTGGCCTGGTTGAGCGACCTGTACCATGTGCCGTCGTCCTATGTCAAATCCCGTACGCTGAGGCGGATCATCCAGACCAGTGTCATGGCGATGGTGATCTATGCGGGCGTATTCTTCCTGCTCCCGCTTCTCCCCCTGAGCTATTACATGATCCTGATGCTGGCGGCCATCTTCACGGTGATGGGCTGGCGTTGGGCTTATACCCTGATCTTCAAGCGCAACGCGTTCCGCCAGCGGGTGCTGATCCTGGGATCCGCCACGCGTGCGCGGGCTGCCATGAAGGACATCCAGGAGCTGAAATATTCCTCCTATCAGACATTTCAGGTGGTGGGCTATGTCCACGATACCGAGCCCAAGACCTACCGGCCGGAAATCCGCTACCTGGGAAATTCCCGCAACCTGCCCTCGGTGATCGAAAGACAGCATATCCATGAGGTGGTGGTCTCCACCGACGGCAAGCTGAAAAACCACATCTTTGAATACCTGATCGAATGCCAGTCCAAGGGTGTGCGGGTCAGCTGGCTGCCGGAGTTCTACGAGCGTCTGTACCAGCGGGTGCCGGTGGAGCACATGGACCGCAACTGGGCGCTGTATATGATACAGAACAGGGCGCTGTTCAACCGGGTGGAACTGGCACTGAAACGGCTGATGGACCTGGCACTTCTTCTGATCGCCATGCCGCTGTTCCTGCTGCTGCTCATCCCGATCGCCATCGCCATCAAGCTGGATTCATCGGGCCCGGTCTTTTACCGGCAGGTGCGGCTGGGGCGGGCAGGCGAACCCTTCCACATCTTTAAATTTCGCACCATGGGAGTGGATGCCGAGCGGGATGGCAAAGCCCGCTGGGCCGACAAGGATGACCCGCGCATTACCCGGGTGGGAAGCATCCTGCGCAAAGCCCGCCTGGATGAAATCCCACAACTGCTGAATGTGCTGCGGGGGGAAATGAGCATCGTCGGACCTCGACCGGAGCGCCCGGAGTTGGTCGGGGACCTGGAGGCGGCAATCCCGTTCTACCGCATGCGTCTGCTGGTGAAACCCGGCATTACGGGGTGGGCGCAAATCAATTATGACTATGGAAGGACGGTGGATGACGCGCTTTACAAATTGCAATACGATTTTTATTATGTCCGTTACTGGTCGATCTGGCTGGATCTGTACACCCTGTTCCGGACAGTGGGGGTCGTATTCATGCTCAAAGGATAGATCGCCTGGAGGTCGAATCCTCGGGGGGCGGTGAACCCCTCTCTCCAACCGGAAGCCG
This sequence comes from uncultured Anaerolineaceae bacterium, assembly GCA_964392495.1. Taxonomy (GTDB): domain Bacteria; phylum Chloroflexota; class Anaerolineae; order Anaerolineales; family Villigracilaceae; genus JACPVF01. Next base: position 4,136 of record CAYMQX010000223.1, on the reverse strand, counting down.
TCCGTGCGTGGGCGGGACCGGCAGTGGAATCGAAACCATTATCAAGGATGCAAATCCCATCTTTTCAAAAAAGAGAGGCTTTTAAGAATGAACGATTTTCTCGAAATTCAGCATCTGTTCTCCATGTTGAGGAAGCGCTGGTGGCTGGTGCTGTTCGTGACCGCGCTGGTCGGCGCCGGGGGTTATGTCTTCAGCCAGCGTCAGCCGAAGGTGTATGAGGCGACCACGACCGTCCTGGTCGGTCAGAGCATCCGCTCTCCACAGTTGGAGCGCGTCGATATCCAGACCAGCCAGGCCCTGGCCCAAACCTACGTGGACATGGCGCGCCGCCAGCCCGTGCTGGAAGGGGTGGTCGCGACCCTCGCTCTGGATGACAGCTGGCTGGACCTGCGCAAGAGCGTGACGGTCAAACTTGTGCCCGAAACGCAATTGATCGAGATCACGGTGGAAGCCAATTCACCGCAAATGGCGGAAAAGATCGCGGATGAGATCGCGCACCAACTCCTGCTGATCAGCCCATCCAATACGTCCGCCAACCCGGTGACAAGCCCCTCCGATGAGTTCAATACACAGCAGATCGCGCTGCTGCAGGAGCGCATTGTTCAGGCGCAAAAACGACTGGATGAGATCAATGTCCAGATGGAGGGTACCAATACCACCGAAGAGATCACAGCTCTGCAGAGCGAAAAGGACAACCTGGAAAACCTGATCGTGGAATGGGGGCGGAACTATACCGAACTGCTGCCTTTCACGATCGCGACCCCGGCCCGCGATCCCAATGAGGTGAGCGTCATTGAGACGGCCCACTCCTCCTTCAGGCCGGTGCGCCCCAATATCCAGCTCAACACGGTGGTGGCCGGCGGTCTCGGTCTGCTGCTGTCCATCCTGCTGGCCTTCCTGCTGGATTTTCTGGACGACACTTTCAAGTCTTCCGAGGATTTTTCGAAATCGGAGGATAACAAACTGCTTGGCAGCATCAGCCACATCGGAGGGCGCAAGCCCACCGACAAGATCGTAACGCATCTCCAGCCCCGTTCCGCGCTGACGGAAGCCTACCGAATTATTCGCAGCCGACTGCGCTTCCGGCATACGGAGAAATCCAACCGTTCCATCATGGTCACCAGCCCGCTCGCGGATGAGGGCAAGACGATCACGGTGGGCAACCTGGGGGTGGTCTTTGCACAGGCCAATCTGAGGACCATCGTGGTGGATGCGGACCTGCGCCATCCCTCACTGCATGAGGTCTTTGGGCTTAAGAACGAGATGGGGCTGGGAGATCTGCTGGAAACACACGAGATCCGGGTGAAAGAGGTGCTGCAGAGCACGAGCGTCAACAACCTGCAGATCCTTACCAGCGGCAAGAGCCTGGTGGACCCCTCCGACCGCCTGGGTTCCGATCGGATGAACAAGGTGATCGCCGAGCTGAACAAGAGCGCGGAGGTCGTGATCTTCGACTGCCCACCCGCGCTGCTCTTTGCGGATGCCGTGGACCTCTCCCGCCGCATGGACGGTGTGATCCTGGTGGTGAGGGCGGGCAGATCCACACGGGATATGGTGAACCAGGTGCTCTTCGACCTGCAGAACGCCCGCGCCAATGTGCTCGGCAGCATCTTCAACGATGCTCCCCGGAGTCCCTTCGGTTCGGCGTCCTCCTATCAGGATCGAAGCCCCTTCCGCATTGCGGGCGTCCTGCGCTCCCGCCCACAAGCTGCGCGGGCCACGGCCCCGGCACATGGCGAGGATGAGATCGAGCCGACGGTTGCCGAAGGCGTGGATTAAGTGAAAGATTGAATCCCTGGAAGTCGCTCCAGGGAGGACCAGAAACGAAACGCCCCACCAGCTTCCGGTGGGGCGTTTTGATTCAGCGGGTCACAGGCGGCTCGCGGGTACCTGGGCGGTGATCGGGCGGGGAGCCGCAATGGTCTCCGGCGTGCCCGGGCAAGGATGCCTCCGCCATTGCTTAAACCACTTTGCTCCTCGCAATGACATGCAGAGGGAAGTATGGTAAAAATCGTGTATGTGAATGTTGTAACCCATAAAATGTTACATAACCTACAGCCGTATTCCGGCCTTTTATGATATATAGTGATAACCTTCACAATTCATCCCGCTGTCCGGCACAGTGAGAAATCCAATTCAGGAAAAGAAGCATGGAACCGACAATCATCCCCGGGCTGGATCCCGCCCATGATGTTCTGCAATACTCGCGGCAGGCGCTGGATACGATCTTTGCACCCAAGAGCGTGGCCGTGGTCGGTGCGACCGAGACCCCGGGCAGCGTGGGCCGCACCATCCTGTGGAACCTGATCAGCACATCCTTCGGGGGGACCATCTTTCCGATCAATCCCAAGCGCCCCAGCGTACTGGGCATCAAGGCCTATCCAAACCTGAGCGCCGTCCCCGAGGCCATCGACCTGGTGGTGGTGGTCACACCTGCGCCCACCGTGCCGGATATCATCAAGGAAGCCGTGGACCTGGGAGTGAAGAGCGCCATCATCATCTCGGCGGGTTTCAAGGAGACCGGGCCGGAGGGGGTGGAACTGGAACGGCGCATCCTGGAACATGCCCGGCGCGGCAAAATGCGCATCATCGGCCCGAACTGCCTGGGGGTGATGAGCCCCACAACCGGCCTGAACGCCACCTTTGCCACCACCATCGCGAGGCGCGGCAGCGTGGGGTTTATCAGCCAGAGCGGCGCACTGTGCACGGCCATTCTGGACTGGAGCCTGCGCGAGAATGTGGGCTTTTCCACCTTCGTCTCCATCGGCTCCATGCTGGATGTGGACTGGAGCGACCTGATCTATTACCTCGGCAACGATCCACACACCGAGAGCATTGTCATTTACATGGAAACCATCGGCAACGCGCGAGCGTTCCTGTCGGCAGCGCGCGAGGTGGCCCTGAGCAAGCCGATCATCGTGATCAAGCCGGGCCGCACAGAAGGTGCAGCCAAGGCAGCGGCATCTCATACCGGGTCGCTGACCGGAAGCGACGAGGTGCTGGAGGTGGCCTTCAAGCGCAGCGGGGCGCTGCGCGTGAACAGCATCGCCGAACTGTTCTACCTGGCGGAGGTGCTTGGCAAGCAGCCGCGGCCTGCGGGGCGGCGCCTCACCATCCTGACGAACGCGGGCGGACCGGGCGTGCTGGCAACCGATTCACTTATCACCAACGGCGGGGAGCTCGCCAACCTCTCTTCTGAGACGATGGAAGCCTTTAATAAACTGCTGCCTGCGGCCTGGAGTCACAACAACCCGGTGGACATCCTGGGAGATGCCAGCCCGGAACGTTACAGCAAGGCGCTGGAGATCGCGGCCAAGGACCCCAATAGCGACGGAATCCTGGTCATCCTGACGCCGCAGGCCATGACCGACCCCACCAAGACAGCAGAAGAGCTTGCGCCTTATGCACAGTCGCTCGGGAAGCCGGTCATCGCCACGTGGATGGGCGGGAATGATGTGGCTCCGGGAGAACTGCTGCTCAACCGCATGAACATCCCGACCTTTCCCTATCCTGATACGGCGGCGCGTGTGTTCGATTACATGGCGCATTATTCCGAGAATCTACGGAGCCTGTATGAAACGCCCATGCCGGCGGTTTCGGGGGCGGAGGGGGAGATCGACCGTGAGAAGGCTGCCTCCATTCTGGAAGCGGTGCGCGCCTCGGGCCGCACGATCCTGACGGAGTACGAATCCAAACAACTGCTGGCCTCCTATGGCATCCCCACGGTGGAGACCCGCATCGCCAGGAGCACGGCGGAGGCGGTGAAAGCCGCCAAAGAGATCGGTTTTCCCGTGGTGCTGAAGCTCCACTCCGAGACCATCACCCATAAGACGGATGTGGGCGGTGTGAAGCTCAACCTGGCTGATGCAGCCGCCGTGGAAGCCGCCTATATAGACATCGAAAAATCGGTGCAGGCCAAAGCCGGGGCGGGGCACTTCCTGGGTGTAACCGTCCAGCCGATGTTCAAGCTGGAGGGTTATGAACTGATCCTGGGGAGCAGCATCGACCCGCAGTTCGGTCCCGTCCTGCTGTTCGGCCTGGGGGGACAGCTCGTGGAGGTCTTCAAGGACCGGGCCCTGGGTATCCCGCCGCTGACCACAACGCTGGCACGGCGCATGATGGAGCAGACCCGCATC
>CAYMQX010000222.1:0-5680 GCA_964392495.1 uncultured Anaerolineaceae bacterium | reverse complement strand
CCTTCTCCTCCAGGCGCACCACGGCGGTCTCGTGGGCGCGGTGCAGCAGGTAGGGGTAGGGTTTGGCGCCCATGATGGCGCACTGCTGCACCAACACGCTGTGCAGCAGGTCGAGCTTGGAGCGGTCGTCCACCACCCAGCGCGGCAGCTCCACGCGCACCGGCCAGGGATGTCCGTGCGAGCCGGCGTTAAGATAGAAGAAGTGCAGCGAGAGCTGGCCGGTGTACTTCACGTCCGAGCCGGATTGCAGCCCGAAGACCGCCGAACGGTGGCCGGGGGGGAGCAGGGAGGCCTCCCCTCCGCCAAAGAGCCAGCGGTCACTGACGCCGCGCAGGGGGTGGAGCTCGCGCAGGCGTTTCAGCTCCATCCCGGGGAGCGAGGCGATCTCGAGCAGGCGCAAGACCAGGTCTGCGGAGGGCTTGTCCACATAGCCGGCGGTGATGACGCCGCGCCCGGCCAGGCGCGAGAGGATCAGCTGGTAATCCTGCACGAACTGCTCGTAGGTATGGGGATCGGCGCCCGAGGCGCCCCACAGTTCCACGGGGCCATCGGTCAGGGTGACGATGGGACCCTCATACCGGGCGGAGAGCTCGTCCAGTTTGCGGCGCTCCTCCAGGTCGCGGCGCAGGGCCACCATGGCCTCGGTCATGCTGAGGCCGCGCGGGAAGAGTTCGTCGCCGTAGAGCAGGTCGGTATCCGTGGAGACCTCGGGGGCCAGGCCGGAGCCGGGGCGCATGGTGATGGCGCCCACATTGACGACGCAGAACTGCACCCGGGCGTGGCGGTCGGGGTTGATCTGGGAGCCGTCGGCGGCGATGATGGTCGCCTCGGGCAGGTCGGCGGGGGGAGGGGCGCTGAAGTCGAGGGGTTCGTCCACGGGAAGGGCGCAGCGCACCTTGGGGTCGGCCTCGCGAGCCTGCTCCACCCTGCGGCGCAGGAAGTCCAGTTCTTCGGCGTGGCGGGCGAGCAGGTCACGGGCGCGCTCCTGGAGCTCCCTGAGACGCTCCTCGCGCAGGCGTGCACCCGCGCCGATCTCGCGCACGCGAGTGTAGATATCCTGGTAGTTAACCGGCATGGCTGCCTCGCGGGTAGAACATTTGTACAAGATTGTACCGATAAATCGGCCAAAAGACAAGCCGCCCGAGGGAGCGGCTATTTTACCGTTTGTCGCATCAATAAGGCGTTTTAGGCATCCCGGCTCCCCATCCCCCATCCTTTTAGCCACTCCCGCGCCGAACCGCAAAAACGCCTCCAATTTGGGGAACTTTTTTTTCAGTGCAGCGTCTGTTGGACAGAAATAGAGACAAAGGAGTCAAAAAATGAAGGCAAAGTACGTACTTATCGCTTCGATCATGGTCCTGGCGGTGGTTTTGAGCGCCTGCGGGCCCACCACCATCCAAGCCTCGTCCCAGGCGCCCATCCGCACGCTGAGCGTCAGCGGCACCGGCAAGGTGGACCTGGCGCCGGATATCGTCTATGTCAACCTGGGCGTGCACACCGAGGACCCCAGCGCGGCATCTGCGGTGGCCTCGAACAACGCACAGACCGCCAAGGTCATCGAAGCCCTCAAGGGGCTGGGCATCGCGGAGAAGGACATCCGCACCAGCAACTTCAGCATCTGGCCCTCGCAGAACTACTCCCCTGACGGGACCCCGCTGGACACCAAGTACGTGGTGGATAACCAGGTCTTTGTGACGGTGCGCGACCTGGCGAAGCTGGGCGACATGCTCGACAGCGTGATCGCCGCGGGTGTGAACACGGTCAACAGCGTGCAGTTCGACCTGGCCGACAAGAGCGAGGCCATGAAGCAGGCTCGCGCGGAGGCGGTCAAGGATGCCCAACAGCAGGCCAAGGACCTGGCTGCGGCGGCCGGACTGGACCTGGGTGAGGTGTACTCGATCGGCTTCGCCGAGAGCTACAGCCCCGTCTTTGAGTACGGCAAGGGCGGCGGCGGGGCCCCGGATACGGCTGCGGTCTCCGTGCCGATCCAGCCCGGGCAGCTGACGATCAGCGCCACGGTGAACATGAGCTACGCGCTCAAGTAAGCTGATATGACAAAAGAGGCCCGCCTCCGGGATGGAGGCGGGCCTTTGTATTTGGAGCAGGATCACCGGAACCTGCGGCGGGGTTTCCAGTGGAACAGGAAGATATCGGTCATGAGCAGCAGGGAGCCGAGGATGGCTCCTCCGGCGGCGGCAGGCCGAAGGTCCCAGCCGCCCCTCCAGCCGAGAGCATAAAACAGCAGTTGGAGGAGGAGCAGGAGGATCACCAGCGGTTTCAGATAATTAAGCGGGAAGTGCGGTACCAGGATGCCATCGTTCAAGAACACATCGGCGGCGGCCGCATACCAGATGTCATTGAGCAGGACCATGCGGGCTCCCAGGACGTCGGTCCTGGCCCCGCTGTTGATCCCTTCCACATCGTCCCATAAGAGCCTGGTGATCCTGCCGGCGCTGGTTGAGACAACCTTGTACCAGCGGCTGTCTTCCCAGTCGATGGACTTCGATTGCTCGACGTCATAGAACAGGTTCGTGAAGGGGCGGACCTGCTGAAGGCGGCCGTCGCTATCGGGTTCCAGGTAGATGCGGTAGCGCGTGCCGGGGTTCACAGGTTCCGCTCCTTTCCGAGGCAGGAGAAGAGGAAGCGGCAGACAGGGTGGAGATACGTTGTACAGCGGCCCATGGTCAATGGTCCTTTCAGGGAGGAGGATGGGTCTTGCAAATGGACGGCTGGGCCGGCACTGACCGATAGGCCTGCAAAATTCCCCACAGGCGAAGCGCATTGTACATCAAGAACCGGAGAATGGGAAGGCGGGGCAGCGGGAATGAAATGCGAATCCCGGGGATGGTCCTTCTGCGCGGCAATTGCGTTCAGTTATAATCCCCCCAACTTTTTCAGGGAGCGAAGAATATGTTAAAGATCGGATATATCGGCCTGGGATTGATGGGCAAATCCATCGCGCACAACCTGCTGAAGGCGGGCTTTCCGCTGGTAGTGCACAACCGCTCGCAGGCAGCGGTGGAGGAACTGGCCGCCCTGGGCGCCGTGAAGGCGGGGTCGCCTGCCGAAGCGGCCGCGCAGGTGGACGTCATCTTCACCAACCTGCCCGACACACCGGACGTGGAAAAGGTGGTCCTGGGAGATCAGGGGATCCTCGAAGGCGCACACACGGGATTGATCTACGTGGACAACTCCACGATCAAACCAGGGGCGGCGCGGCGCATCGCTGCGGAACTGAAGCTCAGGGAGGTCGCGGCGCTGGATGCACCGGTCTCGGGCGGGGATATCGGGGCGCGCAACGGCACGCTGACGATCATGGTGGGGGGAGAGGCGCAGGCGCTGGAGAAAGTGATGCCGGCCTTCCTGGCCATGGGCAAGACGGTCACACACGTGGGAGAGGCGGGCGCGGGCCAGGTGGCCAAGGCCGCCAACCAGATCATGGTGGCGGCGCAGATGGTGGCGATGGGTGAGCTGCTGGTCTTTGCAAAGAAGGCTGGAGTGGACCCGCGCAAGGTGGTGGATGCCATCCGGGGCGGCGCGGCACAGTGCTGGACGCTGGACGTCAAGCCGCCGCGGCTGTTCGCGGGCAACCGTTCTCCGGGGTTCAAGGCACACATGCAGCTCAAGGACTTGAAGATCGTCATGGAAACGGCCGCGGAGTACGGCATCCCGGTGACGGGCACGGCGGAGAACACGCGCCTGTTCCAGGAGATGATCGACCTGGGCATGGGCGAACTGGATAACTCCGCGGTGGTGGGCGTGATCGAAAAGCAGGCCGGGATGGGCATCCTGGACGGAGAAGCGTGAAAAAATACTGGCCTCTGCTGCGGGACTACGGGCTGATCATCCTGGGCGGGCTGCTCCAGGCGACGGGGCTGCGCCTGTTCCTGATCCCCTCGGACCTGGCGAGCGGGGGCGTGAGCGGCATCTCGCAGCTCATCAACCACTTCACAGGCTGGCCGATCGGCGCGATGGTGTTCCTGGGCAACCTTCCGCTCTTCGCGCTGGGGTGGCGCTTCCTGGGCGGGTGGCGCTTTGCCTTGCGCACGGCGGTAGCGGTCGCGCTCTATTCCCTGTTCACCGACCTGCTGCCGCACCTGGCGCTCTTCGGTCCCGGCGGCCCGGCGGGGCGGCTGCTGGCGGAGGTGAAGGGTGACCTGTTCCTGAACACGATCTACGGGGCGATCGTAACCGGCGTGGGCTACGGGCTGGTGTACCGGGCACGCGCCACAAGCGGCGGCTCCGACATCCTGGCGCGCATCCTGAACTTCTACCGCGGCACCCCCATGACACAGAGCTACCTGCTGGTCGATTCGGCGGTAATCCTGGCGGCGGGCTTCGTCTTCGGCTGGAAGCAGGCGCTGTACGCCATCGTTGTCCTGTATGTGAGCGGTCTGGTGGCCGAGACCACACTGGAAGGTTCGGGGACGGTCCGCACGGCGATGATCGTGAGCACGGAGGCGGAGGCGATCGCGGCGCGGGTGATCGATGAGCTGGTACGCGGGGCCACAGTGCTGGAGGGGACAGGGGCCTTCACGGGCGCCTCGCGTCCGGTGCTTTACTGCGTGATCACGCGCGCCGAGGTGTCCACACTGAAGGCCATCGTTCAGGAGATGGACCCGGAGGCGTTCATGGTGATCGGCGTGGCGCATGAGGCGCTGGGGGAGGGGTTCAGGCCGCTGAAACAGGGGTAGGCATTTATTTGTAAAAGAGGCTTGATCCAAAAGCGCAAACAGGCGGAGGTCAAGAGAACTGGCGGATGACACCTGCAATGAGGAGGATCCGTCCCAGTCCGCAGGCAAGGATGTACTTGAAGTGCGTACGGGAGATGGGGGCGACGAATTGATTCCAGGCGAGGAGGTTGTCGGAAAGGAATAAGAGTGCGGCGCCCAGCGCGGCGAGCACGGAAGCGAAGGCATCCCAGGCGGTGTTCGAGAGCGTGAACAGCGCCGAGAGCAGCATAAGGGTGAGCGCCGATCCATGCAGGGTTACGAGGATCCGCAGCGTGGGCTGCCCGGAGGCATGCACACCGGCCAGCAGACGGCGAAGAAGCCGGGCCGCGCCCAGGCCGACTACAAGCGCCATGAACAGATTCCATACGGAGAGCGGAGGGGGCTGGAGGTTAAAGCCGGCCAGGTCGGCAAGATAAGCGGGAATAAAAAACAGGAGCGAGGCTGGAAGGAAGCGCTCGCGTCCAATGAGGAGGATATCCCCCACGAGGGAGAAGATCAGCCCCAGGCCGAACCAGAAGGGGGCGCCGGCCAGTCCGCAGGAGGAGGCCAGCCAGAGGAGCAGGGCGAGGATGGCCGCGGGCCTGGCGGGGAACTCCAGCCGGCGCCATTCCTTCCAGACCGCCAGGATTTCCAGCAGGGCAAAAACGAACGCAAGAACGGGCCACATTTCCACCTCCCGGAACCCGGCCTCCATTTGGATCAACCCATGCAGGGATCAGGGGTGATCCGGTCAAGGATCATTCCCAAATCAAGTTTGGAATCGCTCCGCAGCGACACTAGCGGCGGGCCTTCTTCTTCGCTTTGATCTTATATCCAAAGCGCTGGAGGGCGTTCTCGTCCTTGCGCCACTCCTTGAGCACCTTGACGCGCAGTTCGAGGTACACAGGGCGGCCGCCCATGCTCTCGATCTGACCGCGGGCAGCGGTGCCGATGGATTTCAACATCCT
>CAYMQX010000221.1:0-5681 GCA_964392495.1 uncultured Anaerolineaceae bacterium | reverse complement strand
CTCCAAAATGGTTGAGAAGATCATCCTCGCACCTCCCCGGTTCGAAATGCCATGCCGGCCAGGGCGTGGAATGGATTGAAAAAACATTTTGCAGAGGCTGTCCCTCGGGGTGAAGGATTTCAGCGGGATTAAGCCTGGTCAGTTCAGATCGCAGCGCCTCGAAATCCAATTCGGCAGCGGCAAATTCCCCGGTGGTAATATCTGCATACGCGATCCCGACCTTTCCTCCGGATGGATGATCCAGCGACTGCGGCTCCTGTACCACTGACACGAGATAGTTGTTGGCATCCCCCGGCAGCAAGCCAGGTTCAACGATGGTTCCAGGTGTAACAACCCGCACTACTTTTCGGGGGAAAAGCCCTTTAACAGGCTGATCGCCAACCTGTTCGCAAATGGCAACGTGATAGCCTTTCTCGATCAGGCGCGACAGATAATTTTCAGCAGCATGATATGGAATTCCTGCCATGGGGACGCGAATACCCTTGGCGACGTTCCTGGATGTCAGAACTATATCCAACTCACGGGATGCGGTTTCAGCATCCTGGTCGAAGGTCTCGTAGAAATCTCCGAGGCGAAAGAAAAGGATCGCGTCCGGGTGTTCCCGTTTGATCTCTAAATATTGCTGTCGGATCGGGGTTGCGTCTTCGTTGGTCATTCTGAATCTGATGGCGGGTCTCGGCCCCAGTCATTATACCAGTGGGGGGCAGAAGGAAATTGGGCCTTATTGCGCAGTGTGCACACAAAGGTTGTTAGCGACTTTGTGAAACCTGGGCAAACCGCCATAATCGGACGGAAAATAGCCGTACTTGACTGTTCGTGCCATAAAGCGGCAAATTTGCCAAGAAAATACCTGACATATTTTGCAGGCACACATTTCGTAGAGACTCCAATGCCGGGGCGGATGATACTCGGAGTGCACGCTTATGTAGTATCATCAATTCAAAACCGGGCCGAAGCCCCACGAACGTAGAATCGTTTATTTCCCGGCAGGGACCAAATCACCTACAAGGATGCACCAATGTATAAACTTGTTTTGGTAAGGCACGGCCAAAGTACATGGAATCTCGAAAACCGGTTTACCGGCTGGACTGATGTGGATCTTACCGATCAAGGGCGATCGGAGGCCCGTACTGCAGGTGCCCTGTTGCGTGAGGGTGGGTATGAGTTTGATCTGGCTTTTACCTCGGTTCTTCGCAGGGCCATCAAGACTCTCTGGATCGTGCTGGAGGAAATGGGCCTTGAATGGCTTCCCGTCGCACGCGCATGGCAGCTCAATGAACGTCATTATGGCTCCCTTCAGGGATTGAACAAGGCGGAAATGGCCGAAAAATTCGGCGAATCCCAGGTTAAAATTTGGAGGCGCAGCTACGACGTGCCTCCACCGGCTCTGGATTTGACTGATGCACGTCATCCGCGCTTTGACAGGCGGTATTCCAAGCTTGCGCCAGAACTTCTCCCGGCAACTGAGTCGCTGAAGATAACCTTGGAACGCGTTCTCCCCTATTGGCATTCGGCGTTGGCGCCTGTTGTCAGCGCTGGCCAGCGGTTATTGATTGTGGCACATGGGAATTCGATTCGCGCACTGGTCAAATACCTGGATAATATCTCTGACAGCGAAATCACCGAACTTAATATCCCTACCGGAATTCCACTTGTCTATGAGCTGAATGATCAGCTAACCCCAATCAAACATTACTACCTTGGTGATCCAGATACTGCAGCAAAGGCCGCGGCTGCGGTCGCAAATCAGGGAAAGGCCAAATAGCCCCAAGATCTCAGGGATACTTTCTGTAAGAGCCTGATTTGCGTTTCCTCCATGCATCAAAATTTGCGATTTGAGGGACCAGACTTATGCGCTTGACACCAGAATTCATCGAAGAAATGCGCAGGAATCTCAGAAGTGAGGTGCGCCTCGATAAAGCTTCAAGGATTCTTTACAGCACTGATGCCTCGATTTATCAAATTGAGCCTCTGGGCGTATTCATTCCGCGCGATCTGGATGAATTGCAGGGAGCGGTCGAGATCGCGGCTCGGCACGAAGTGCCCATTCTGGCACGTGGGTCGGGATCAAGCCTTGCTGGGCAAGCGATCGGCTCCGCATTGATCTTGGATTGCTCCCGGTGGTTGGATCGTATTGTTCAAATCGATGCTGAGGCTCGAACTGCCATCATCGAGCCGGGGGTAATCCTTGCTGCCCTGAATTCTGCCCTGGCCCCTTATGGGCTCATGTTCGGACCTGATCCTGCCTCATCTGAGCGGGCAACGCTCGGAGGCGTTATTGCCAATAATGCCACCGGTGCTCATTCCATCCGTTACGGGATGGCTGCCGATCATCTTAAGGAGGCTGAAGTCATCCTGGCAGATGGGAGCCGTTCAACATGGGGTGAAATTCCCACGCGCGATCTTGGTGTGCAGCAGAGCAATGAAAGCATGAATGCCATCCACGCTGTGATCAACCGGGTTCGTGAAAGAGCTGAGCCGATCCAGAGGAATTTCCCGCGTTCATGGCGAAATTCAGCCGGTTACCGAATCAATTATTTGCTTCCGTGGTCGCCGAGTCGGCCTCCGCAGTGGCAATCCGAATCGTATCCAGATCTGACTCCCAGAACCCTGAACCTTGCATCGCTGCTGGCTGGAAGCGAGGGAACGCTTGCCATCATCCGCCGGGCGACTCTGAACCTGGTCCACAAGCCTCGCCATACTGTACTGGCAGTTCTGGGATACGCCGGCATCGATACTGCTTGCGACGATATTCCCCGCCTATTAGGTTATGAACCTTCCGCGATCGAGCTAATCCCTCGCAGCATTGTCCGCCTGGCGAGGTCGGTTCCTGCCTACGCAACCCAGGCAGCAATCCTTGAAATGGATGCTGAGGCTCTCCTGATAGTGGAGTTCAGTGGAGACGAGCTTTCGAAAATCAATGGAGCGGCGACCGCATTGAATCCTGCACTGCTTGCTGAGTCATCGGCAGACCAGGCGAGAATATGGAATGTACGCAAGGTTGGCCTCGGCCTGCTGGCTTCACGTACGGGAGATTCCAAGACGGTCGCCTTCATTGAGGATTGTGCTATTCCCGTTGAACAACTGGGCGGGTTTGTCCGGGGGCTGGAAAGGATCCTGAAAGAATACGGGGTTTCCGCAGAATATTATGCTCATGCTTCGGCTGGTTGCCTACATATTCGGCCGATCCTCAACCTGAAGCGGGAGGTAAATACACTGCGTAGTATTGCTGAAGCCACTCTGGAACTGACACTTTCTTTGGGAGGCTCCATGTCAAGCGAACATGGAGATGGTCTGGCGCGTTCAGAATGGCTGCAAAAAACGTATGGGGAGGAGGTGATAGGTGCATTTCGCGCCCTGAAGACAGCCGCCGATCCGAAAGGGATATTGAATCCAGGAAAGATATTGAATGCTCCACCAATGGACTCCAATCTTCGATATGGAACAACCTACAGATCCCGGGCATGGAAAACACCGCTGGGTTTCGGATACGAAGGCAGTCTCGAGCAGGCTATTGAACAGTGTAACGGCCAGGGAGTTTGTCGAAAATTTGATGGAACCATGTGTCCCTCATTCCAGGCTACTCGTGAGGAAAAATTCTCTACGCGGGGGCGCGCCAATTTACTTCGTGCCTTGATCTCGGGGATAGCGGGGGAGATGCCTTTGGAAGCCGTCCATAACGCGCTGGATCTTTGCCTCGCCTGCAAGGGCTGCAAATCCGAGTGCCCCTCCGGTGTTGATATGGCCAAGCTAAAGTTTTCATTTGAGGCTGAATACTTCCGAACTCACCAGCGACAATTACGCGATTATATTTTCGGATATTTCCATACCTTTTCGTCGCTCATTGCTCCTTTTGCTCCCCTGGTAAATGCATCCCTTGGCTTCCCACTGACTTCACGAATAATTACCAGGTTGACGGGTATCTCGGCCAAACGTCCCTTCCCGACCTATTCACTCAAGCGTGCAAAGGTTAAGTCTCCCTCGAGTGGGATGGCCGGGCCGACAGTGCTGTTCTTACCAGATGCCTTCACACATTTTCTGGAGCCACAGGTTGAGCAAGCTGCTTTCGATTTATTGGCGCTCGCGGGCATCCAAGTGAAGGTGCTGCCCCTTGTCGGTGCAGGAGCTTCATTGCTTTCAAAGGGATTTCTGGATGCAGCCGGTCGCCGGGCAAGACAAGTGCTCGATGCGATATTGGAGATAGATCCTGCTGGAGTCTGTTCCGTCATTGGCTTGGAGCCGCCGGAAATTTCCATGCTCAAGTATGATCTTGAATGGCTGGTACCTGATCGAAAACAGGAACTGGCCGCCTTCACAGGACGAATTTGGCTCATGGATGATTTCCTGCTCCGATCTCAGCGGATCAAGGAAATTCGCATAGCCATTAATCAGAAAACAAGCGCCTCTATACTCGAAAAAAAAATCTGCTTTCACCCTCATTGTCACCAGCGTGCAGAACCTCCTTCAGAAGATGGCTTGCCTTTCGGGACTCACACTACGGTTGCACTTTTGCGAGCATGTGGGTTTAAGAATGTTGAAGTCATTGAAGCCGGCTGCTGCGGTATGGCGGGCACCTTTGGGTACGAGGCTGAGCACTTTGAGCTTTCACAGAAAGTGGGGGAGTTGAAGCTTTTCCCAAATATTCGAAAACAGATCAAGACCGAAGATGAAGTTCATTTTCTCTCAAGTGGTTCTGCATGCAGGATGCAGATCGAGCAGGGGACAGGAGTTACAGCCGAGCATCCCCTGACATTTCTCGCGAGGCATCTATGAGTAAATTCAAGGTATGAAATTTCAGGTACTTATCATCCGAGGTAACGTGCTAAAATCTACTCAGAACCACTTAGAGGATGCGCCATCTCATCTCACAATTCATCCTGGAAAAATATGCCTCCGGCGAATTTGAGGGGCGGCTTTCCGCTGCCTCGATCTTTATCGATGTCTCGGGCTTTTCCAGGCTGACTGAATCTCTTTCGCAACAAGGGGATCGAGGGGGAGAGCTTTTGGCTGAGGTGATGCAGGCACTATTTGCCCCACTCTCAGAGGCTGTATACTCCCAGGGAGGCTTCATCATTGGCTATGCCGGCGATTCGTTTACAGCCATGTTCCCGGATCGGACAGGGGGTGATTCCCCTGCAAAGCACGCGCTTGCTGCATCCGTGAAAATGGAAGAATATTTACGGACCCATCCGCTGATTCAAACCGAATTTGGTTCCTTCCCCATCTCCATCAAAGTAGGCTTGGGATTAGGCGAGGCCGAATGGTTGATCGTCCGGGATCCTACAACCGGGCGTGCGACTTACTGTGTGCGCGGTTCGAGCGTGGACGCGGCAGTGGCTGCAGAAAGTCTGGGACACGAGGCAGAGATCATTTTGGATCCCTTTGCTCACAAAGCGCTCGCAGGACTGATCCGATCGATTCCAACAGGCGGTGCTTATAGGCTATCTGAGATCATTGGAGAATTGCCAGCCCCAATACCGTTTGAAAAACCGCAGTTGGATCAGACAGCGCTTGCTGATTTTTATCCTGACAGCCTCATTCAGCAGGAACTCAGAGGGGAATTTCGACCGGTTGTAAATGTTTTCATTGATATTCCAATGCGTCCAACCGAGGCTTCCTTCATTACCCCATTTATGGAAAATGTATTTGCGCTTCAGCAGCTTTATGGGTGCTTTATCTAG
>CAYMQX010000220.1:0-5685 GCA_964392495.1 uncultured Anaerolineaceae bacterium | reverse complement strand
GGCACGGGCGCGCTGGCAACACTGTTCGCGGCGCGCCTTGTCGCAGCGGGTCGGTCCGTCTCCATGCTTGGGAACTGGCCTCGCGGCCTCCAGGCCCTCTCCGCGGAAGGGGCGCGTCTCGTGACCACCGACGGCCACGTGGAGGCTTTCCCCGTCCATGCCACCGCCAGGCCGGAGGAGGTGTCGGGTGCGCACATCGCCCTGGTGCTCGTCAAGGCGTGGCAGACCCCCGAAGCCGCCGAAAAGCTTTCCCGCTGCCTTGCTCCCGATGGAGTGGCCGTCACGCTCCAGAACGGGTACGGCAACCGGGAGCGGCTGGGGGAGGCGCTTGGAGCCGCCCGCGTGGCCATGGGCACCACTACCACCGGGGCCACCCTGCTCGGGCCGGGGCTGGTGCGGCCCGGCGGCGAGGGTATGGTGACGCTGGAGCGCCGCCCACAGACTTCTGCACTGGCAGCCGCCTTGAGGTCTGCATCCTTCCGGGTGCGCCTCAGTGAGGATGTGCTTTCGCTGTTGTGGGGAAAGCTGGTCATCAACGCGGCCATCAACCCTCTCACGGCGCTGCTGCGCGTGACGAACGGCGAGCTGCTCAAACGCCCGGCGGCCCGCCGTTTAATGGGCGAACTGGCCGGGGAGGCAGCCGCTGTTGCCCGCGCCGGGGGAGTCCCGCTGCCCTTCCAAAATCCCGGGCTTGCCGCCGAGCAGGTCGCCCGGAAAACAGCCGGCAACCACTCCTCCATGTTCCAGGATATCCAGCGGGGAATGCCCACCGAGATCGATGCGATCTGCGGCGCAGTGACCCGCCAGGGGGCCAGGCTCGGCGTTCCCACGCCCCTCAACGCGGCCTGCTGGCAGTTGGTGCAGGCCCTGTCCAACGGCTGATAATTCTTGTGATATTCGTCCAATTTTATGGTGCAATTCAGGGCTGTACTGCGCGATTCTTTGCATGGTAAGATAACGAATACCTTAACATGCGGAGAATTCCCATGCGTAAATGGCTGTTATTCCTATGCCTGGTGTCGGCGCTGGCACTGCCTTCCCTGGCGGCGGCCCAGGCCGGGACCCGGCTGACCGCTCTTCAGATCAAGCTATGGCCTGAATACGACAAGCCCGGAATGCTGGTGATGTATGATTTCCAGGCGGGGGACGGACTTGCCCTCCCGGCGCGTCTGGATTTCCACATCCCCGCAGATGCCAGTGTCCACGCCGTGGCAGCTTTGAAGAACGGTGATTTCATGAACAGCGACTGGGAAGGCCCTGTCTCCCAGGGAGAGTGGCAGATCCTGACCGTCATTGTGGACGCGCCGACTTCCTATCACATCGAATATTACCAGCCCATGACCATCTCCGGCCCGGAGAGGCAGTTCAGTTTTGTCTGGTATGGGGATTATGCGGTGGACAACTTCACCCTGAGCGTGCAGCAGCCGGTGGATACGACCCAGGTCACCACCGACCCGCCCCTCACGGCGAAGCAGGAAACCGATGGATTGACCTATTACAACAGCGCCCGCTTAAGCCTGGGCGCGGGCGAACAGTTCACCCTCAACCTGAAATACCAGAAAAGCTCGGACCGGCTCACGGTCCCCTCCACGAACATCCAACCCTCCGCACCATTGGATGCCAATACGACCGGGCGGGTCTCCCTGGGCAACTATGTACCCTACATCCTGGGCGCCCTGGGCGTGATCCTGCTGGTGGGCGGGCTTGGGTATAACTTCCTGTGGAGAAAGCCGCGTCCCGGCGTGGGACGCAGGCGCCGCCTCCAATCGAAGACCGACCGGTCCGAGGAAGGCGAGGTGTACTGTCACCAGTGCGGGCAGCGCGCCCGTCCAGGCGACCGTTTCTGCAGGGTTTGTGGTTCGCGCCTGCGCCAGCCCCCGGAAGGTTAGGCGCGCCGCTTCCCGGGCCTCCCCATGGCTTCAAATTCCATCGTCATCATCTACTTTTTCTACGGCCTGGCCTTTTTCAGCATGGGCCTGCTGGTGATGATGGAGGGCGGGCGCTCCACCGATGCGCGCCTGCGCATGGCCCTGCGCCCACTGGCCGGGTTCGGCCTGGTGCACGCCACACACGAATGGATGGAGATGCTCGAATTGGCAGGCGGCGTGACGACGCAGTCCAACCTGGGACTCTACGTCCTGAAATTCTCGCTGATGGCCTTCTCCTTCCTCTCCCTGGCGGCCTTCGGCGCGTATCTCCTCTTGGGAGTGGAATCCACCTGGCGCATCAGCCTCACCATCCCTCTGCTGCTCGAGGCGATCTGGGTCTTTGGGTTGGTGAGCTTCAAGGCACGCTTCCTGCCGCAGGATATGCCCACCATTGCAGATGTGTGGACCCGTTACAGCCTCGCCATTCCCGCCGGCCTGCTGGCGGGGGCCGGGCTGATCGCACAGCAGCGCGCCTTCCGGCAGGCGGGTATGATCCGCTTCGGACAGGACAGCCTCTGGGCGGCCGTATGTTTTGCCTGGTATAGCCTGGTGGGGCAGCTTTTCACGAAGCCCAGCCCGCTTTTCCCCTCCACGGTGATCAATGAAGACCTGTTTTTCAACCTCTTCGGCTTCCCGGTCCAGATCGTGCGGGCTGCTGCCGCGGTGGGCGCGGCCATTTATGTGATCCGCTTTCTGCGGGCCTTCCAGGTGGAGGCCGATCAAAAGCTGGCCGATCTGCAGGAGGCCCGCCTGACCGAGGCGCGCGAGCGCGGGGTCCTGCGCGCCGAGTTGTTCCGGCGCGTGGTGGCCGCCCAGGAGGCGGAACGCCAGCGTATCGCACGCGACCTGCACGACGAGACCGGCCAGGCGCTCACCGCCATCGGCATGGGACTGCGCGGCCTGACGGATACACTGGGTACGGACAACCAAACCGGGCGCGACATCCTGCACCGGCTGCAGTCCCTCACAGGCGATTCTCTCAAGGAATTGCAGCGCATTATCTCCGACCTGCGCCCCTCCCACCTGGATGACCTGGGGCTCTCTGCCGCCATCCGCTGGTATGCCGGCCGGCTGCAGGAACTTACCCCGCTGATGATCCGCGTGGATATCCTGGGCGAGGAGCGCCCCATCGACGAGGCCGCCCGCATCACCATGTTCCGCATCATCCAGGAATCCCTGAACAATATCATCAAGCACGCGGGCGCCAGCCATGTGCAGATCGACCTCGAATTCCGCGAGGAAAAGGTGCATATTCTGGTGCGCGATAACGGTTCCGGTTTTGACATGGACGCCGTCCAGGTGCGCCGCTCCAACCGCCCTTCGCTCGGCCTGGCTGGGATGCAGGAACGGGCCGAACTCCTGGGGGGGACGGTGGAGATCCATTCGAGGCCCGGCTACGGGACCGAGGTGGAAGCGGCCATCCCCTATCAGGTGCATGGCATGGAGGTGAAGGATGACAACCCGGCTGCTGCTGGTGGATGACCACGCTGTCGTGCGATCGGGTCTGCGAATGCTGCTGGAGGGTCAGCCGGATGTGGAGATCGTCGGGGAGGCGGCCACTGCGGCGGAGGCCCTGTCTGCGGCGGGGCGCCTCAACCCCGACGTGATCCTCATGGATATCGGCCTGCCCGATAAGTCTGGGATCGAGGCCACCCGCGAAATCAAGGCCCGCTTCCCCGAAATTTCCATCGTGGCCCTCACCATTCACGAGGACGAGGAATATTTCTTCAAAATGCTGGATGCCGGCGCTTCGGGCTATGTCCCCAAGCGCGCCGCTCCCGAGGAACTGCTCACCGCCATCCGGGCTGCGGCTTCGGGCGAGGTCTATCTCTATCCTTCGCTGGCCAAGCTTCTGGTGCGCGATTATCTCTCCGGCGACCGGGCCTCCGGTGAGGAGACCTCCCTGGACGGGCTGACCGACCGCGAGAGCGAGGTACTCACCTTCCTTGCGGAGGGCGCCAGCAACGACGAGATCGCAGCCGCGCTGTTCATCAGCCCCAAGACTGTGGAGCGGCACCGCGAGAACATCATGAAAAAACTGAACCTGCACTCCCGCTCCGAACTGGTCCGCTACGCCATCCGCAAGGGCATTATCAAGGCCTGAAAGGCGCTGCGCCGGGGCGCTGATCCCCCTTTTTTCCGCCCCTGGTTAAGAATCCCGTCTTTACGACGGGTTTCTTGATTTTTATGGGGTCGCCGCCCCATGATCCCGGCCCAGCCTGGGGAAAAGCCCCCATAATTCCGCATCCAAGAGGCATAAAAAACTGCATAAAAGATGGGGGAGCGCCCGAATTTACCTTCCTCTCATCTTCTCTTAAACTATGAGCAGACAAAGATTGGAGGACGCCATGATCGGTTTTGAAGTGATCCTTACCTTGATCGTCACCCGCATCCTGCTGCCCGTCGGCCTGCTGCTCCTGATTGGGGAATGGGCGCACCGGCGTGAAACCCCTGCCTGGAAGAACAGGTGAGGTGATCGATGGAAATCCTTAATACCCTCCTGGTGATCCTGTCCGGCCTCTTCCTGCGGCTCGCCCTCCCCATCGCCGTCACCATCGGCTTGATCTCGGTGCTGCGGAAGCTGGACGCTCGCTGGCAGTTGGAGGCCCGCCAGCTTCCCGTGCTGCCCCTGGAATTGACCCGCTGCTGGGAGATCAAGAACTGCCCGCCCGACCAGCGCGCCGCCTGTGCAGCCGGTCAGTCCAACAACCCCTGCTGGCAGGAACGGCGCCTCAAGAATGGCTATCTGGCCGAGGAATGCCTGGACTGCGAAGTCTTCGAAACGGCCCCCATCCCGCCGCACGTGGCTCACGTGTAATCCCGATCGAGGAGATCCATTAACATGTTCTCTCTTCACAAACGCTTCTTCATCGCACTGCTGGTCGCCGTGCTGGCCGCCGCCATCACTCTCATGGTCGCCAGTGCACAGGAAGGCACCACCAACCCCCAACCGCAGACCGCACAGAACACCGAGTGCGTGGTCTGCCATACGGAATTCCAGATGACCCTGGAAAAAAGTCTCCACGGCCAGGCGGGAACGGACCCGGTTTTCCTCAAGGATTGGACCGACCAGGGCAAACCAGGCGCCTGCCTGGTTTGCCATACCACCGGTTATGACCCGGCCACCGCCACCTGGGAATCGGATGGCATCACCTGCAAGGCCTGTCACACTGACGCCGACAACGCACATCCCAAGACGCCCATGACCGTGGATAACAGCCCCGACCTGTGCGGACGCTGCCACAGCGACACCCGCTTCGGCTGGCAGGGATGGGAAGGCAGCACCCACTACCAGCGCGGTATGAACTGCACCACCTGCCATGATCCCCACAGCGCTTCCCTCAAGGTCCCGGCCGGGCCGCGCGCCGATGGCACCAACGAGATCTCCGATCTGTGCGTCACCTGCCACCAGGAAGCCAGCATGAACTTCCCCTATACCGCTCATCACCAAAAGGGAGTCGCATGCGTGGACTGTCACCTTGAGCACCTGGAGACCGGAGAGCGCACCGCTCACAGCGTCCCGGACCATTCCTTCAAGGCCAGTCTGGCAACCTGCAACACCTGCCACGCGGACCAGATGCACGCCCCTGTGGATGCGACCACCACGACCGCACACACTTCGGCTGCGCCCACGACCTCCGGTGCGGCCGAACCCACACCCGGAGTCCAGGCTGCTTCCATCACGCCTGAGCCCACACCCGTCAGCCCGCTGGGCTATGCCATCCTGGCCGCCCTGATCGGCCTTGCCGGCGGCATG
>CAYMQX010000219.1:0-5695 GCA_964392495.1 uncultured Anaerolineaceae bacterium | reverse complement strand
TTCTGCTGCGCAGCGGTGGGGTGGAGATTTCCTTCGGGCGGAGTGTGGCGCTGACCTTTACCGGCCTGTTCTCCAGCAACTTTCTACCGACCACTATCGGCGGGGATGTGGTGCGGCTGGCAGGGATCATGCAGATGGGCTATGACCGGGCTGTGTCGCTGGCCTCCATCGCCGCGGACCGGTTGATCGGTATGCTTGGGATGGTTTTTGCCCTGCCTCTTGGCCTGCCACAGTCTCTCGCGGTCCTTGGCGGAGAGGGGATGCAGTCCCTTGTGGTCCCCGCGATCCTGCGCCGGGGCTGGGAATTCGTCCGGCGCACCCTGCAATCCTTTTCCACATGGGTGAGACAGCCCTTTGTGCTGCTGGCCGCGCTTGCCTGCACCTGGGGCCACATGCTCTGCACCTTTGCCGCCTTGTACATCATGATCGAAGGTCTGGGAGCGCACGTGGATTTCTGGCTGCTCGGCGGGCTGTGGAGCGTGACGTATTTCGTGACGCTCATCCCCATTTCGATCAACGGCTACGGTGTGCAGGAGCTTTCGTTCACCTACCTGCTCACCAGCGCCGCCGGGTTGGGGACATCATTGAGCTTGACGGTGGCGATTCTGATCCGTGTGCTGTACATGATTGCAAGCCTGCCTGGCGCGGTTGCCATGCCGGGCCTGCTGGCTGCCATGGGCAGGCGGACCTCCGGAGACCCTGACCAGCCATGACGGCCTCGCGCAGGCAGTTCCTCCGTCTCCTGCTCCTGGTCGGGATGTTCCTTGCGGTGCTGGCCTTTGTCCAGCTTGAGGCGCGCACGGAGGCGCTGATCCAGATCCGCTTTCGATACAAGTGGCTGTTCGTGCTGGCTCTCTTCACGGCGGCTTTTGCAGTGCAGGCCTGGCTTTTCCTGAAGCCTTCCGTGCTGGAGATCTTGGTGGCGCGCCGCCTGCCTCGCTCCCTGCTTCTGAAAGGCTTGGGCGTGGTCCTCTTCCTGGGCGGGCTGCTGCTCTGCTGGCCGGCCCGGTTCGCACCGCTGTCAAAGTTGGACCCCATCCTCGGCGTGACCTTGTTCATGGTCTGGGGACTGATCCTGCTCCAGTCGCTGGGGATCGTCTGGCTGACCGGTCTCAAGTGGGAGGGAGCATTGATCGCGGCCCTGCTGGCCGACGGCCTGGTCTTCCAGGTCTACGCGATCTTCCAGCCGGTGACACAGTATCCCTTTTCGTTGGGTTGGTCGGAGGCCAGCCGCTATTTCTATGGATCGCTGCCCTTCAGCCGCTCGCTGTATGGCGAGAACCTGCCGCTCTCTTTCCTGCACGGCACCCGTTACCTGATGCTCGCGGTCCCTTTCCTGATCAAGGGGCTGCCGCTTTGGGCGGACCGCCTCTGGCAGGCCTTGTTGTGGCTGGGGGTAACTGGGCTGACCGCCTGGCTGGCGGTCAGGCGGCTGGGTAAACAGCCGCGCAGCCTGGTTTGGATGCTGACCGCATGGTTCTTCCTGTTCTTCTTCCAGGGCGTAGTCTATTATCACCTTCAAGTTTGTGTGATCCTCGTCCTTGCCGGCGTTTCCTCGCGCCGTCCATCATGGACCCTGGCGGCGGTGCTGGCAGCCTCATTTTGGGCGGGGATGAGCCGCCTCAACTGGTTCCCGGTACCGGCCATGCTTGCCATCGCGCTTTACCTGCTGGAGCAGCCTGTGCCGCGCCCTGCAAACCTGAGGCAGTATCTCGTGCGACCCGCCCTGTGGACCGTTTGCGGGCTGGCAGCCGCACTGCTCGGCCAGGCCTTCTATATCGCCATCTCCGGGAATTCCGACCTGGCGGCTTTCGGTTCCAGCCTGACCTCCGACCTGCTCTGGTATCGTCTGCTCCCCAATGACACCTACGCCTTTGGCGTGCTCCCGGGCATCCTGCTTGTCACGCTGCCTGCCGCCGCATACCTGTACCACCTCCGTGCGCAGATCGCCGCGCTCCATCCTCTTCGTCTGTGGGGGTTGATCGTCATGCTTGTGGTGCTGTTCGCAGGTGGACTGGTTGTGAGCGTCAAGATCGGTGGCGGCGGCGACCTTCACAACATGGATGCCTATCTGGTCCTGCTGGCGCTTATCGTCCTGTATTTTGTGGGAGGGCGGGTCGCGCTGGATGGGGGCGGATCTAATGAATTTCAACCTTCTCCGGCGTACATGCTCCTTCTGGCGCTTGTTCCTGTGGGGCTGGCTTTCCTGAAGGTGACACCTCCCATTCATTACGACGCCGTGCTCGCCTCGCAGGACCTTTCCAGCCTGGGCCGGAACATGCAGCACTACGCCCGGTCGGGGCCTGTATTATTTATGTATGAGCGCCACCTGCTTACCTTCCGCCTGGTTCCCGAGGTGCCGCTTGCGAACGATTACGAGGTCGTGACCTTGATGGAGATGGCGATCTCGGGGAACCAGCCATATCTTGAAGGGTTTTATCGCGATATCGATAGCCACCGCTTCGCGGCCGTCCTCATGCGCAAATCCAACCTGGCGGTCAATGCGGGGGATTTCGTGGAGGAGAACAATGCCTGGAACCGCCTGGTGGCTTATCCTCTATCCTGCGAATATGAGCCGGCCCTGACGCTCGAATCCTCCAATATCCAGGTGCTTGTCCCGCGCATGCAGCGGGAGTGTCCCGTCATCACCGAAGGTGGAGGAAATCCTTGAAGCGTGTGTTTTCGGGGTTTGGAAAAAATCGGGCTTTGTGGGTCCTCAAGGACTTCCGGGTGGGCCATTGGGTTGCATCGTTTTTCCTGGGGGTCGCATTCGCCCTGTCGGTTTATAACTACTTGTTGATCCGGTTTTTCCCCGCAGGGAGCCTGCGGGTCCTGATCCTTTTGGCCCTGGCTCTGCTGGTGGGATGGGCGGCCTACGGGTGGCTGCTGAGCCGCTGGATGCTTCCTCAGCTTGGACGAATGACCCCCTTGCAGCGCGGCTCGCTGGTTGGTGTCTCGCTCCTGTTGGGGGTCTTCCTGATGTTCGCCGGGACTCCGGCCGTGAAGGCCTCTCCGGGAAGCATTCCCCTGCTGCTGCCCACGCGGACCTTGCACGTCGTGGCCCCGGCCTCTCAACTGGTGAGTGATCCGCAGGTGGTGCTGCTGTATATCAAGGCCTCCAGCGGTGAGATCCCATTCTCCGGGATTAAATTCCAGGGCTGGGAAAAGCGGGGTTCCCAGCTTGTGCTGTTGGACTTTGCCCGCAATTCCCTCGATTGGAGCGGAAAGCCGGGGCAGGAGCTGGCGCTGGTCCTGCAGCGATCCCCGCAGGGAGGCTATATCCAGGTGGATTGGGGCGGCTTTACCGAGGTCGTGAACCTGCGCCTGGACCGGGAGGAGAAATACCTGTACAAGCATGAGTACCCGGTGCCGTTCCTGGCTTCAGGGATGAGCGTGTTATTTCTGCTGGCGGTGAACTTCGTCACGCTCTCCGCCGCACTTGGGCTTCTGCTCTGGGACAGGCGAATGGTATGGATCCCGGCCCTGACGGCTTCTGCTGCCGCCGGTGGAGGCATGGAGAGGGGACAGGCCCCCCATGCCGGGCGGCTCAGGTGGATCTGGATCGGTGTCCTCGTGCTGGTGGCCCTGCTCCTGCGGGTCTGGGACCTTGGCCTGCCATACGTTTATATCGATGAGTTTGCTCATCTGGATGCGGCCAGGGAGGTACTTTCAGGCCAACCCCTGGCGGAGGTGTACCAGAGAG
Organism: uncultured Anaerolineaceae bacterium; assembly: GCA_964392495.1. Classification (GTDB taxonomy): domain Bacteria; phylum Chloroflexota; class Anaerolineae; order Anaerolineales; family Villigracilaceae; genus JACPVF01. The sequence continues at coordinate 1,992 of CAYMQX010000219.1, read as the reverse complement.
GGCTGTATATCGTCACTCTGCCGGTGGCCCTCTTTATGCGCCTCTTTGGCGCTCATATCTGGGCTGCCAAGCTGCCCGGTGTGCTGATGAATGCGCTGGCGATCCTTCCGCTGTTCCTGTTGATGGAGAAGGTGAATGGAAAGGCGGCCATTCTCACCTGCGCGCTGTTTGCTGTAAATCCCTGGATGATCGCGGTTGCACGCAGTGTTCGCGAGTATGCCTTCTATCCCTTCTATTTTTACTTTATCTGCCTGGCGATGATCCTGCTTCTGGGGGGGCTTCCTTCCGGTTTGGTGCTGCGCCGCGATTGGAGAAAGTTAGCCAGCCCGCGCAATCTTGCGTTGGTACTGCTCCTGCTCCTGCCCGCGCTCTTTGCTCTGCTTGTGGACCCATTATCTACCTTTAAAGTGGTCCTGGTTATATACGCCGTAATGTTGCTGTTGATTGCGGTCCAGCTGGATTTATCCGACCGGGGCAACCGGATGATCCTGACTGCGTCGGCATTGGCGCTCCTCGTGATTACCACACTTTTCCTGAGGAAGCAGGTTTACGTAAGTCTGATCCCTGTCCTGAATCTGTACCCGCTGCGCTACTTCTTCCCAGACCCGGAACAACAATGGTTCTTCGGGAGGCTGGGGCTGCTGTTTGCCTTGGCCTTCGCCGCCGCGTTGTTTGGAGGGATTTTCCTGGCGCGAAAGAACATCATTCCGCTGTTTCTGGCTCTGCTGGGTTTTGCCTCCATGTCGGGCTTCATCCTGTTATTCAGCCGTTTCATCCGCCCGCGCTATTTCCTTAATGTGGAAATCTGGTTCATCCCGTTGATTGGTTTCGGCTTTCATGTGATCTTCACCATGATGCGCGCGCTGAGCGGAAGCCGTCCGGTGGTGCTGGCGGCGCTGTTGGTTTTTATTATCCTGGGCGTGAATGGGGGCCAGATCCTCAAGGCCTTCACCTATGCTGAGCCCGGTGTGATGCCTGTTACGGATGAATATCAATATAATTTTGAGCGGGTGGATGACCTGGTGAAGCGCGAGAGCCAGCCTGCTGACGTCCTGGTGGGTTCGTTTTATGCCACCTATGCCTCGTGGACGGGGATCCCCCGGATGGAGATCTTCCGGCTCGACGCGCGTTATCGGGATGAAGCTCAGGCGTACATCGAGGGCGTGATTGCCGGGCACGATTCCGGCTGGCTTGTTCTGGATGACCGTTATGATCGGGGCCGTTGGGCTCTGCAGACCCTTCAAGAGGGCAACAAGACCCTTGAATACCTCGGCTCGCTGGATGGCCAGCGGGTCTGGAGATGGCATACGAATCCCTGACGGGGATGGCCGACGGACCAAATGCGAATTCTCCTGATCAACAGTGAGTACCCTCCCATAGGTGGCGGAGCCGGGAATGCCAGCGCCAACCTGGCGCGCTGCCTGGCTTCTCTGGGTCATGAAGTGACCGTCCTGACGGCAGCCTTTCAAGACCTGCCCGCCCTGGAAATGCAGGGACAGGTCACGGTCCGGCGCGTGCCTGCGCTGCGTCGATGGATGGACCGCTCCTCGGCCTTTGAGCAATTGAGCTTTATTCTGGCGGCCTCGTTGGCGGGTCTGCGTCTGGGCCGGGAGGCAAAGCCGGAGGCTGTTCTGGCTTTCTTCGGTATGCCTTCGGGCGCCGCGGCCTGGCTGCTTAAGAAGGTCCATCGCCTCCCCTATGTCGTCTCGCTGCGCGGTGGAGATGTGCCCGGTTTCCGCCCCTATGATTTTAAGCTGTATCACCGGTTGATCGGGCCGGTCCTGCGCCTGGTGTGGCGCGATGCCTCTGCGGTGGTTGCCAACAGCCGCGGCTTGCGTGACCTGGCCCTTGCCTTTGACGCGCGGGTGGAGATCCCCATCATCCCCAATGGCGTGGATGCAGGGCGCTTCGAGGCCGCGCCGCGCGATTGGAGCATTCCCTCCATCCTCTCGGTGGGACGCATCGTCCACCAGAAGGGCCTCGACCTGGGAT
>CAYMQX010000218.1:0-5700 GCA_964392495.1 uncultured Anaerolineaceae bacterium | reverse complement strand
AACTGCGGGTGGCGGCCTGCATCACCAGGAAGATGCCCAGCAGGGCCGCCAGGGCCGCGATCAGGACACGGGTCTGGGTGGCCTGCCGGGAGGCATAATCGCGCAGTACCTCGGCATGATATTCCAGCGGGAAGGCATGGCCCCGGGCCGCCGACTGCACATCCGCCGCGACAGCAGCCAGGCTGCGCCCATCCACGCCCAGGGCGATATCCAGGTACGGTGAGATGGCGGCATGTTGGATGACCGTGGGAGCCGAAACGATGCGCACCTCGGCCACATCCCCCAGGCGGATCTGTTCACCTCCCGCGGTGCGGATGAGGACATTCTCCACGTCGCTCATGTTGCGGCGGATGTCAGGCGTACCCCAGACGACCACGTCGAAGACCTTCTGTTCCTCGAAAAGGCTTCCGACCAGGATGCCGGAGAGGACTGTTGCCGCGGTGCGGCGCACCTCGCCAGGCTTGATGCCATGTTCCTGCGCCGCAGCCAGGTCCACTTCGATCTCAAGCGTGGGCTCCTCGATGGGCAGCATGACCCTCGACTGGGCGACTCCCTGGATGCCCGACAGCGACTGCGAAAGCTTCTCGGCTTCCATCTGAAGGACCTTCGGATCCTCGCCATAGACCCTCAGCGTAAGGTCGCCCGCCGGGCGCATTTCCTCGGGGGTCGTCAGGGATTGTTCCAGGTAGGTCTGCACGCGCGAGTCCAGGCCCACGTAGCCGCCGGTCACTTCGCGCACCGCGGCTACACTGGCGTTGTAGTCCGCCTCGGGGTCGATGCTGACCCACAGGGCAGCGGAGTTGATCCCGACTACCTCGTCACCATAGATGGCGCGGCCCACGTGGGCTCCCACATTGCTGACACCCGGAATGGTGCGCAGTTCGGCGCTCATACGGCCCAGGATGCGGCTCATCTCGGTATGGGAGGTGCCGGGAGCGGCCTCCACCTGTACGGTGATATAAGGCTCACGGAAGGCCGGCATGAGAGGGTCGCGGCTGAGGAAGGGGATCACGGCCAACCCGGCCACGATCAGCACCACCAGCACGATGTTTGCGATGCCGGAACTGCCTACGGTCCGGTTGAGGATACTTTCATAACCATGCTGCAGGCGCGGGATGAGGGGTGAGGCGCGCATTTTCAAGCCCTGACCGGAGAGCAGCAGGACGCTGAGGGCCGGGGTGAGCGTGAGCGCCACGACCATGGAGGCAATGACCGCCAGCGAATAGGAGACCGCCAGGGGGCTGAACAGGGCGCCCATCATCCCGTCCAGAAGGAACACCGGAAAGACCGCCAGCAGTGTGATCAGGGTGGCGAACAGGATCGAGCCGCGCATCTCGGCAGAGGCCGACAGGATGACCTCGCGTGCCGGTATCGGGCTGCCATCCGCGCGGTTGCGGCGCAGGTGCCGCATGACATGATCGATATCCACCACGGCATCATCGATCACGATGCCCAGCGCGATCACCAGGCCGGACAGCACCATCACATTGAGCGTGGAGCCGCGCAGCGACAGCACAAACAGCGCTGCGAACAGCGAGACCACGATCGTCACCAGGCTGATCAGCGCCGAACGCCAGCCATACAGGAAGGCCGCCAGCACCAGCATGATGAGCAGCGCAGCGATCAAGAACGACTGACCGAGGTTGGCTATGGCCTGTTCGATGAAGGTGGCCGGTCGGAAGAGCGAGGCATCGAACTCCACCCCGGGCATGCCGGGAGCCAGGGCCGCCAGGGCGTCTTCCACTTCACGCGTGATCTCCAGCGTATGGGTGCCCGGCAGCTTCTCGATGACCAGCAGCAGGCTGGGGCTGTCCTCGATGATCGCATCGCCAATAAGCGGCTGGTGATCCTCGACCACTTGTGCGACATCCTTCAACTGAAGCCCGTCGCCATCCTCCACCGGCACCTGGGCAAGTTCTTCAGGTGATGAAATCGGAAGAGAGTGCCAGAGACCGAGCCTCTGGTTCGGCGTGTCGATAAAGCCGCCGGTTCCGGGTGAAGAGGCCTCCAGGAAGCTGAGCGGAGAGACCCACAGCGCATTGCCGGTGGTCTCCACCACCTGGTCCAGGGTGACGCCCTTCTCCTGCAGTTCGGCGGGATCGATGAGCACCTGCAGCTGGCGTTCGCGGTTGCCCCAGATGGCAACATGCGACACGCCCGGCACCCCCATCAACCTCGGGGCGATGGTCCAGCGCGCCAGGATCGAGAGGTCGATGAGCGACAGCTCCTGCGAGGACAGTCCCACGATCATAAAGCGGCTGGCCGAGGACAGCGGCTGGATCATCGTGGGCGGCTTGGAGACGTGCGGGAGGCCCACCGCCGACTGGGCGATACGCTCGGCAACCATCTGCCGGGCGCGGTACAGGTCTGTGCCCGGCTCAAAATAGACCACCACCGAAGACAGACCCGGCACTGACCTGGACTCAATCACATCCAGCCAGGCCACACCCGCGAGCAGGTCCTGCTCCATTGGCACGGTGATCATCTGCTCGACTTCCTTGGCGGAAAGCCCCAGCGCCTCGGTCTGAATCTCGACATAGGGCGGCGAGAACTCCGGAAGCGAATCCACCGGCATCCCGTTTAGACGCGTGGCGCCGAACACCATCAAGGCGATCGCCAGGGTGATCACCAGGAACTGGAACTTCATGCTTGAGCTGACAATTGAGCGCATCATGCTGGGGTACCTCCGTACATCAGGATTTTCCTTCCGATATTGGATCGGGAGAGTGGTTCATCGAAAGCATTTGATCGCCGCAAGCGAACCCAAAATCTGCGGCAGGAATAAAAAAGTGACGGCGCTCCAAAAAGCACCGTCACAGGGGAATTCACGCGCACATGCATGGGCAGGCCCGCAAGCTTGTCGGCGAAGCGCTTCTCACCGATATGCCCCTTCAGATATTCGACAGCGTGGGACCTGCCCAACTGGCTGCAGGTCCAGGACCTGTGCACGGACAAGAAAAGGAAGGGGATGGTGAGCGGGAACGCCTGCCAGAACGCAGAGCTCTGCAGGCCGTCCTCCCAGGAAGAATCTTCATCCATGGGAACGGCCAGGGCCATGAAGATGGCCAGGACCACCAGAAGCAGCATGACTGTCGTGAAAACAGGCTTCCGATGTTCCTTCAAACCGTTAAGCAGTGGACCCAGGTGCAATACTCCTCCGACCTTACCTGTAAATGACGATCTCCGGAGAACGCCTTCCGGAAGTATTAAAAAAACGGCCGCCTCGATTGCCAACTCGTTCCAAATTTACGCAGTGTGCCAGACCGTTCAGATGTGTAAATAAAGGCGCGCAGGCGCAGGATCGCTTCCGTCTAGTGTTAATCATGCCAGAGGTTTCTTGATGAATTCTGGATGGATTCTTAGAAGATTCTTAATGACAGGCGTCACATTCCGCGTAAATGCCCGCCAGGACCTTTTCGAGGGTTTTGCGCAAGTTTGGTTAATAAGCGGCAGTCCCAACAAGGTTCACCCCCGTTTCTCGTGCAATTTCCCCCCGCACATCACCTCATTCGCCGGGCGCCAGCCCCTGCCGTTCGAATGAGTAGCCGATCCCATGCACCGTGACGATATAGCGCGGGCTCTTCTTATCGTCCTGAAGTTTCTTGCGCAGGTGCGAGATGAAGACATGCACATGCTCAATGCTTCCCCGGTATTCGTTTCCCCACACATTGAGCAGGATCTGGTCAAAAGTCAACACCCGGCCTGAATTGCGCGCCAGGTAGACCAGCAGGCGGAACTCGACCGCGGTCAATTTGACGGGTTTGCCGGCCAGGCGGATGCGGCGTCCCTCGAAATCGATCTCCAGAAGCCCGTCGTTGTATTGGAAGAGGGAATCGCGCGGCCGGGTGATCTCACCGCGCCTGAGGACCGTGCGGGCGCGCGCCAGGAGCACCTCAGGCGTGAAAGGCTTGGAGATAAAGTCATCCGCACCCGCATCCAGGCCCTCCAGCATATCGTTCTCCTGGTTGAGGGCGGTCAGCATCACCACGGCCGAATCCGAAACCTGGCGGATCCGGCGGCAGACCTCGAACCCGTCCATGCCGGGCATCTTCACATCCAAAATGACCAGGTGGGGCTGCTGCGACAAGAGCTTGTTAAGGCCATCCCGGCCGTCCGAGGCTGTGATGACCTGTGCGCCGGCCCTCCGAAAGATAAACCCCACCATCTGGAGCATCTGGGAATCGTCGTCAATGATGAGAACTTTTTTACCGATCATATTTCTGTCCGGCCAATAAGACTACAATAAATATGCCGAATTTTAGCCTTCCTGATGTCACCCGGCAAGACAAAAAATCTCCCGCTTTACCTCCCCCAATGGGGCCAGACTCCGAAGGATCAGCCCCGTGGAATAGGTACAGCGTCCATCAAGGTTGGATGATCGTGAACATATACGGATGGTCGGAGGCGGGGTCCACCACATACTCCGACTCAAGCACCCGCGTCCCCGGTGAGACAAAGATATGGTCGATGCGCTTTTCCGGGGAGTAACCGGGTATCTCTCTTCCGCCAGGCCACTTCAGCAGCCAGGAATCCTCCAGTCTGCGGGTCATGAGGGCATACTGATCGGTGGCGGGCCTGAAATTAAAGTCACCCATGGCGATGACATTCTCCAGCCCGTCGATCCGCTCCAGCAGGTCCTGCAGTTGGAAGATCGGCCCATCGTTGCCGAGATGGGTGACAAAGACTTGATAGTCATGCCCATCCACATACACCCCGGCCTGAATGGAGGCAGTCTGCTCCCCCTCCGAGTACATATAAAAGGTGGATGGATCCTCAAGCGGATAGCGCGAAAGCAGGGCGATGCCGAAGGTCCCAGTGATGGTCGTGGGCCCGTAATAGGAGTACATGTCGAGGCGGTCCGCAAAAAAACGAACCGTGTCCACGTTGCCGTTGGCGACGCGGGCGGTATCCGATTCCTGCAATCCCAGGATATCCGGCTCCACCGCGCGGATGACAGCCAGTTGGCCCTCCAGGTCCTGGTTCCCCACCCGGTCGAACCCCTGCTGGATGTTATAGGTCATCACCTTCAATTGGGAAGAGGGACCCGGCTGCGGCGGGTTGGCAAGGCTCGATAAGAAGGCTCCAGCCGAGAGCGCCGCCAGCCCTGCCATGATCCAGGGAAGCGCAGAAGCAGGCTCCTCCGTCGCGACTGATCCTTCCCACGGCCACAACATCGGCAGCAGGAGCCCCAGCCCGGCCAACAGGTGTACCAGCCAGAAACGGTCCCGGAAGAGCGGCCCGATCACCGGCGCGTAATCGTAGATGGTAGTGAACACATGGAAGAAAACCATCACCAGCAGGAAGAGAGCCGCGACGGAGAAGCCTCCCCCCAGCGCGCGCAGCGAGGGCTTCGCCAGCGTGATCTGCCCAATGCACAGCCCAAAATCCAGGAATAGAACCGGCGAGGCCAGCAGCATCAGGAAAAGCATGACCCAGGAAAGAGGCGAGAACGGAGGAGCATCGATCGGGTACAAATCCCGGACCGGGGGAAGCTGTACCTGGTGCGGAAGGATGCTGAGGACCAGCAGCAGCACGAATACGACATTCCAACCCAGGAGTACAGGCCTGCTCAATCGGGAACGAAATCCTTCGGAAGACCATAACAGGCTGAAGATCACCCATCCCGTCAGGAGCACAGTCAGGATGGGACCCAGGGAGATGCCCGTCCAGCGCGCCAGAACGGCGGGACTGACAAACACA
>CAYMQX010000217.1:0-5737 GCA_964392495.1 uncultured Anaerolineaceae bacterium | reverse complement strand
AGTTATTAATCTCCAACTTGATTGGACAACCAATGAAGAAGGCAACGCATCAACAGACCAAGGCACATAATCGCGAACTGGTTCTAAGGACCATCTTTGGTCACGAAACCATTAGTCGCGCTGAAATTGCAAGAGTCACCAGTTTGACGCGTACCACCGTCTCTGATGCTGTAAGCGGCCTGATAAAAGTTGGGATCGTTAAGGAGGTAGGCTTTGGCAATTCCCTGGGCGGGAAGAACCCTATCCTCTTGAGCCTGGAAGCGGATTCGCGCTATCTGATCGGAATGAATCTCGCTCAGGATCGCTTCATTGGTGCGATCGTGAATCTTCGTGGGGAGATCAGGCGGATGCGAGAGCTCCCGATGGTGAACCGCAATGGCGATCAGGCGCTTGAGGTCGTTTACCAGATCCTCGATGATCTATTGGATGGTCGATGGGACCGGGTTGTTGGAATTGGGGTAGGAGCGCCGGGTCTGGTCAACACCCGTGAGGGGATCGTCTTGAATGCGGTTAATCTTGACTGGCGCGACCTTCCCCTGTCCAGGCTGCTTGAATCCCGTTATCGACTTCCGACCATCGTTCTGAATGACAGCCAGGCGACCGCGATTGGCGAATATGTTTATGGGGGCGATCATGACCCGGATGAAAATCTTGTTGTGGTCAATGTCAAACAAGGGATTGGTGCAGGTATTCTGATCAACGGACAGTTATTTCAGGGGGATGGTGGAGGAGCCGGAGAGATCGGTCACGTTGTGATCCAGGAAAATGGTGAGGTATGCCGTTGCGGAAAACGCGGCTGTCTGGAAACGTTGGCCAGTGCTCAGGCAGTGATCCGACATTATCAGGGCGAGAATACACCTGACGAACCCGCCAGGCTCTCTGATGTGAAATCTGCCTTCGATGCCGGCAATGAGCGGGCCCGCCATGTTGTGCTGGGGGCGGGACGTGTTCTCGGGAATACGCTGGGCAATCTGATCGGCACTCTGAATATCCAGAAGATCGTCTTGACAGGTGATATGACAAGCTTTGGTAGTCCATGGCTTGAATCTGTAGAGCGAGCCATGAGGGAGAGCGCACTGGAGCGAATGGTGGAGGGGACAAGGCTGGAAGTGGGAGGATTGGATTATCGGGCTTGTATCCTGGGTGCCTCAGGGTTCATGATTTTGGACGGTTATTCGATTCTTCTGAATGAGGTGGAGGATAATCAATGAAGGGTGGAATAAGCCTGGCCCCGGGTATTAAAACGCCGTTGGATAGCGGCTTCCTGCCCGCGGTGATTTTCAACCGTGCATTCAGAGAGAAGGCGGCCGGAATCGGCGTCCCCGTCATAGTCGGTTTGGAGCGACCGGATGGAGAATTCTCCAGATTTGAAACCCAGGTTCTTCCGGAAGGTCATCCCGATTTCGAACAAGGATGCCAATATATCGAAAGGCTGGTCAAATTTCTGCTCTGGCAGAAAGGCGGTCACAAACTGTATTTTTCAGGCCCTGCACATATTGCAGAACATTTACAGGCAACCTATCATTTGGGCGGAACCAGAGGTTTTGATTATCGTTTCATGGGCGAACATGTATACGAACGGGAATTCCAAATTGTTGTCTGCCACCCGTCGGATATGTCGGAAAACCGCGAGGTTGGTCGCAATTTGGGACGGCATCTACATGGGAATCGTATTGGTTTCGACCTTGGTGCATCCGACCGAAAGACAAGCGCGGTCATTGATGGGATTCCTGTGTTTAGCGAAGAAATCATTTGGGAGCCCCGCAAGCATTCTTCGCCTGAGTACCATTTCAATGAAATTCTTGACGGTCTGAAGAGAGCGGCGGCTCACCTTCCCACTGTGGATGCAATCGGAGGAAGTTCTGCAGGCATCATTGTAGATAACCGCCCAATGGTGGCTTCATTATTCCGAAGTGTACCTCCGGAACGTTATTTTGAAGTAAAGAGCATTTTTCTTCGCTTACAGGTCGAGATGGGTGTTCCGTTGGAAGTCATTAACGATGGAGACGTGACCGCCCTGGCCGGTTCGATGTCTTTACAGGAAAACGGTGTTTTAGGGATCGCGATGGGGTCCAGCGAAGCGGCTGGCTATGTGGATATGAATGGACAAATCCAGGGATGGCTGAATGAGCTTGCCTTTGCGCCGATCGACTACGACCATATGGCAGCCCGGGATGCGGAGCCTCTTATCTCTCGCAGCAGTGCATTTTCCGGTTGGCCCCCATGGTTGGGATAGAAATCCCTCCCAGCTTGCCGGACGCGGAAAAGCTCAGATTCGTGCAAGAGAGACTGGAGGAAGGAGATAAGGGAGCACGCAGGATATGGGAAAGCATGGGTGTGTATCTTGGATATGCGTTGGCTCAATACGCGGAGTTTTATGATTTCCGGCATGTTTTAATCCTGGGGAGATGTACTTCCGGAAGCGGTGGAGGCATACTGTTGAAAGGCGCACAGGAAGTATTAAACCTGGAATTTCCCAGGCTATTGGAGTCGGTTACGCTTCATATACCCGATGAGAAGATCCGACGTGTAGGTCAGTCAGTGGCCGCCGCAAGCCTGCCTGCCCTGGCTGGGCAGAACGGGCGGGCGCTGCCATGAAGTTCAAGAGTGACGGCGCAGAGGTTTTTGTCCCGGATGGGCTTGCCTCTGAATCCGCCTTGCGCAGAACAACGTACTTGTGCATAGCTGCTCACCAGGACGATATTGAGATCATGGCGGCTCAGCCAATCCTGGAATGTTTCCAGAGGACCGAAAAATGGTTCACCGGCGTGGTCATGACCGATGGTCGAGGCTCCCCTCGATCGGGCCTGTATGAAGCATATACAGATGATGAGATGCGCAGCGTTCGCTGGAAGGAACAGAGAAAGGCTGCAGTCGTGGGGGAATATGCAGCACAAGTCTTCCTGGATTATTCCAGTGGCAACCTCAAAGACCCCTCTTACAGTGAACCAGTGGAAGATATACAGGCGCTGATCCTCGCTGCCTCGCCCGAGATCGTCTTTACCCATAATTTGGCGGACAAGCATGATACTCATGTGGCGACAGCCTTGCGTGTCATTCGGGCACTGCGAAACCTGCGACCTGCAGAGAGACCGGCCAGACTCATCGGATGTGAAGTTTGGCGGGCTCTTGACTGGGTCGTGGACATTGACAAGATTCCCATGGATCTTTCCAAGGGAGAAGGCCTTCAAAGGGCTCTTCTTGGCGTTTTTGATTCGCAAATTGCAGGGGGCAAACGTTATGATCTGGCCTCCATTGGTCGGCGGCGTGCGAATGCTACTTATTATGAATCTCATGGGGTGGACCAGGCCACAGCGCTCTCCTATGGGATTGATATGAGTATTTTATTGGATGAGAGTGGCGGGGATCCTCTCAATTTTGTTCAGGGCTTTATTGAGCGATTTTCGGAAGAAGTGGGAGAGCGGATCCGAAAGCTGACATAGTGTTCAGGCCTTGCCGGCCATATAGAAAGGAGAGAAATCCGGCGAAAATCCAGATAACCGTCCTGAAGAGCAATGGTCCTATACAATCCAAGGAGAAGAAACAATGCGTAAGAATGTGTTTGCCCTGTTTTCTGTCGTGATGGTCCTTAGCCTGCTCCTCGCTGCTTGTGGCTCTGCGCCCAAGACGCCGACCGGACCTGTGACCTTGAAGGTCTATCTGCTGGACTATACACCCGATACGATCGCCTGGCTGAAGAGTGATATCAACCCGGCATTCGAGGCTGCCCATCCGAACGTGACCGTTGAGATCACAGAAGGCAGTTGGACCGGCTGGGATACCACTTTCAGCGGATTCTTTGCCGCTGGCGAAGGTCCGGATATCATCAATCTTGGCTCGGAAATGAACACCCTGTATGGTCAGAGCCTGGCCGACATGGATCCCTACCTGGGGGAGGCTGCCTGGCCCGACATCAAGAACTTCGGGCCCGCCCTGGAAAACGCCAAGTACGAGGGAAAACTTCGTGGTCTTCCGATTTTCACCGCTCCCCGCTATGTATTCTGCCGGACCGACCTGATGAAGGCCGCCGGCTGGGATAAGGGCACACCCAAGGATTTTGCGGATTGGAAGGCTTTCGCGGCCCAGGTTTCAAAGATCGATGAAGCTACAAACTCCTTGACGCAGCAGGCCCTGGTGCCGGTCGATGCCGGTTCCATGGCCGATTGGCAGTGGTGGCTGCTGGTGTTCTATTCATTGGGCGGTCAGTTGTACAAGGCTGATGGTACCCCCAACTTCGATTCTCCCGAGGCGCTCGCTGCCACCCAATTCCTTCTTGATATGCGCCAGGCCACGTATGGACCGGCGACGAATGCGGTAGGCTCCCTCCCGACCGGCACCGGCTCGGTCATTGATGTAAGTGACGATACGAATAAGGACAATGGTGCAGTCTGTTTGGCGCACTCTGGCTGGGCTGCTCCCGCCTTTGACCGCCCCGTCTGGTCCAAGATAACCATCGACCCCTTCTATGGGGACCCAACGAATTTCCCGAACAGCAAGCCGGTAGTCCTGGCCTTCAATGATTGGCTGGCAGTTGCCAATTACAGCAAGAACAAGGAACTGGCTGCGGATTGGCTGAAGATGGCCTTCACCAAGGAAGCCAATCACAAATGGAATGAGACCATGAATCTGATCCCGGCCCGTAATGACGCTCAATACGGCTATGTGACGGATTCAGCACAACTCAAAACAGAAGCTGAACTTGCTGCCAAATACGGCGTGGGTTTCGCAGGGATCAAAGAAGCGGCCAAGCTCTCCACTATCATGCAGGATGCACTCGGAAAGCTGATTACCGAGGAACTGACCCCCAAAGAGGTGGTGGAAAAAATCCAAACCGAGTATTCGGCTGCGCTTCCAAAGTAGAAGCCAATTTCTGATGGCAGATCGGGGAGGGAGGTGTTATGCCTCCCTCCCCCCGGCCAAATCTGAGGAGACAGCGACCATGTCCCATAACCCATATATAAACCTCCTGATCACGGCGGCGGGAGCATTGATCTTTATTGTGCTGACGAGCTATGGGGTAGGGACCTTGGCCCGGCTGGTTGCAAGATTTAGAGGCGCCACCCCAAAAATGCAGGAAAATGCATTTGCGGGTTACCTTTTTGCAGCGCCGTGGATCACTGGATTTCTAATTTTTGTGATGATTCCGCTGGTTTTTTCTTTCTATTGGAGCTTCACCGATTATCGCGTCACTTCGTCCGCATCCCCTAACTGGCTGGGTTTTGATAATTATTCCCGCCTGTTATTCGAAGACTCCGGTTTTCGTGCCTCCATTGTCAATACGTTATACCTCACTGTCATTGGCTTGCCATTGCAAATGGCATTTGCACTATTCCTGGCAGTATTATTGAGCCAAAAACTTCCTGGCGAACGGGTCTTTCGAATGGCATTCTACCTTCCCGTAATCCTGGGTTTTAATACTGCAGTTCTGTTATGCTGGCGTTTGATGTTGAATACCGGGACCGGGATCATTAACCAGTTGATCCGTGCCCTATCGATGGCCTTTAAGCCATTTGACGCCCTGACCCGCACGCTGATTTTTCTTCAGGAACTTGTAAGCGCATTCTTTTTGGGAATAAGTAATGGAAAATTCGGCCTGCTGCAAAAGGTGTTCGAGGCAGGATTTCCACCCGCCTATCGAGTTCCCCTTTGGGCGCAGAGCCCGTTGTGGTCAAAAATGTCGGTTGTGCTCCTGATGATCTGGGGCTGTGGGGCCATGATGCTGATCTTCCTGGCAGGG
>CAYMQX010000216.1:0-5764 GCA_964392495.1 uncultured Anaerolineaceae bacterium | reverse complement strand
CAACACTCAGACCATGCTTGACCGGGCGCGCACCGGCATCAGCCGGTGCGTGCCTCCTTTTAATGGAGGTTTTGGCCTGGATTCCCCCCCGCAGAGGCAAGATAAGCCTCCCCCTAAATCAGTGACTTACATCAATTGACGTACGCGAATCGCTGTGATACAAAAAACTTGTGAAATCCTATCCTGTCTGCCTGCTGCACCTGGATCTCAAACGATCCGTTGTAGTGGGTGGCGGCAGCATAGCCTTCCGCAAAGTCGAGGCCCTTCTGGAGGCCGGCGCAAAGGTTGAGGTCATCAGCCCGGAACTGGTCCCCGGCCTGCAAGCCCTGGCCGGTTCCGGCCTGGTAAGCGCCATTCCGCGCCCCTATATGGAGGGAGACCTGGCAGGTGCTTTCCTCGTCATTGCCGCCACGGATGACCCGAAGATCAACCTCCGGGTCTGTGCGGAGGCCCGGCGGACCGGCTGCCTGGTCAATGTGGTGGACGACCCTGCGCACTGTGATTTCGCCCTTCCAGCCGTGCTGCGCCGCGGCGATTTGTCCATTGCCATCTCGACCGGTGGAGCCAGCCCGGCCCTTGCCCGCAGGCTGCGCGAGCGCCTGGAAGGCCTGATCGCCTCGGAGTATGCCGACCTGACAGCCCTTCTGGCTGAGCTTCGCCCCGAACTGATCGCTTCCTTTCCTCCAGGAGCACCCCGCCTGGAGGCTGCCTTGCGCCTCGTCGATTCGGATCTCATCACCATCCTCCAGGCCCGCGGCAAGGAGGCTGCACTCTCCCATGGACGAAAGATCCTCCACCAAGGCTGATCCCCCTCCTCGCCCCGGAAGAGTCTCGCTTGTGGGCGCCGGACCTGGCGACCCCGGGCTCATCACCCTCCGGGGTGTGGAACGCCTGCGCGAGGCCGATCTGGTCGTCCATGACCGCCTCATTAATGAGGAACTCCTTCAATACGCTCCCTGCGCCGGGCGGATCGACGTGGGCAAGCTCCCCGACCACCATCCCATCCCCCAAAACGAGATCAACGCCATCCTGGTTGGGCAGGCCCTGGCGGGCAGGAAGGTCGTGCGTCTGAAGGGCGGCGATCCCTTCCTCTTCGGGCGCGGCGGTGAGGAGGCCCAGGCTCTGGCTGCCGCAGGCATCCCCTTTGAGATCGTCCCCGGCGTGACCAGCGCCATCGCGGTCCCGGCTTATGCCGGCATCCCGGTCACTCAGCGCGGCCTGGCCAACAGCGTGGCCTTCATCACCGGTCATGCCGCCGGCTCGCGCCCTCTCGACCTGGATTGGAAATCCCTTGCACACGGTGTGGATACCCTGGTCTTCCTCATGGGCGTCAGCAGCCTGCCCGAGATCATCCATTCGCTGGCTCACGCCGGGCTCTCCGGAAAGACCCCCGTCGCCCTGATCGAGAGAGGCACCCTCCCCTCCCAGATGGTCATCACCGGGGATCTGTCGGATATCCTCGATAAAGCCGCTGCGGTTGAATCCCCCTGCATCATCGTTGTCGGCCGCGTGGTGGACCTGCACCCGGTTTTGCACTGGTTCCAGGCTCAGCCTGAGGTGGCAGGGTAGGCCGCAGATGCCGACCGCGCTGGTCACCGGTGGCACCGGCTTCATCGGCTCCAACCTGGCATTAAGGCTGGCGGAGCTTCGTTGGCAGGTGCGCATCCTGGCCCGCCCGGGCTCCTCTCGCGAACTGCTGGAAGGCGGCCCCTTCGAGTTCGTGGAAGGCGATGTTCTTCAGCCCGAGACCCTTCCCCCGGCCATGCGCGCGGTGGATGTCGTGTTCCATGCTGCCGGTGTGGTGGACTACTGGAATCAAGGCGTGGAGCGCATGTATCGGGTGAACGTGGAAGGCACGCGCAGCGTGATGGAAGCCGCCTTCCAGGCGCGCGTGGATCGGGTTGTACACACCAGCACCAGCGCCGCGATGGGCATCCATCCGGACGTTCTGGTGGATGAATCCTTTGATTTCAATGTCAGGCCGGAGCGTTTTGTTTATGGTCACAGCAAATACCTGGCCGAGCAGATTGTCCTCGAATACATCCGCAAAGGGCTTCCGGCTGTCATCGTGAACCCCACCACGGTCATCGGCCCGCGCGACCTGCGCAAGGTTTCGAGCGGCATGGTGGTGGAGGTCGTCAAGCACTGCGTCCCACCCCTCATCCCGCCGGGCGGAATTAACGTCATCCCCATCTGCGATGCAGCTCACGGGCACATCCAGGCCGCCCTCAAGGGGCACATCGGCGAACGCTACCTCCTGGGCGGCGAAAATCTCTCTCACCTTCAGCTCTACCAGGTTATCGCAAATGTGATCGGCTGCGGCATGAAGCTGCGTGCCATGCCCCGTTGGCAGGTCCGCCTGCTGGCCGGTCTGACCGATATGCTCCAGCCCCATACCAGCGGCCCGGTTCCGCTCACCGGTGACCGCCTGCGGCTCGAATCGCAGTTCTTCTATTACGATTCGACCAAATCACGCTCCGCTTTCGACCTCCCACAAACACCTCTTCGTGTGACCATCTTTCGCACCTGTGAATGGTACGAAACCCAGGGGGAATTCCAGGGCGCAGCCCGCACCCTGCTGCCCGACGGAACCTGTAAATACTGCCGCAAAAAACCCCTCGGCGCCTTTCCGGTGCCTGTTCGTGTGGAGTCCCGATCATGAGCGCCTCCCGGAAAACCCGCCTCCGCTGGTGGCTGCGCCGGTTGATTGCACGCAAGTGGTTCGATATCGGCCTGCAGGCCAAGATGTCCGCCCTGGTCACGGTGGGGCTGGCGGGCCTGATCTCCATTTTTGCCTTCGTCGCCGTCTCCAATTTACGCCAGTCCGCCCAGCAGCTCCTGGGCGAGAATGTGCTGCGCGCCCGCATCCTCGCGGAAAACCTGGATTCCAACCTCGGGCAGGTGGCCGGTCTGCTCACGATCCTGGCCTCCGAGCTCGATGCCGCCCAGCCTCATTCCAGCATCCAGAATTGGGAGAACATCCTCCGGGAGGATTTCCGTTCGGTGCAGGGTTTATATCTGCTCGATGAACACGCACACCTGCTGGCTTCCACCGAAGATCCCCTGAAATTGGACTGGAGCCTCGTCCCTGCCCTGCGAGAGCCATGGCAGGAGGCCCCGCGCCGTATTTCCTTCCAGGGTCTGCCCCGTCCCTATGCCCTTGTGGCCGTCCCCGTTCATTCCACGGGCGGCTCGCCCGCCTCCCTGGCTGCCCTTCTCGATCTTTCCAACCCGGATATCTACCTGGCCGGAGAATCCCTCGGCCTCAGGCAGCACGGCGTCCTTCAGATCCTGGACGAAAAAGGCGAGGTGCTCGCCAGCACCCATCCCAGCCGCAGTCTGACCCCCGACACGACCCGGAAGATCATTTCGCTTCTCTTTGTGGAGGGTCAGCCGCGCGTGGAAGCCTGCCTGGGTTGCGAAGGTGACAAGCTTGACGAAACCGGGACCATCATCGCTTTTGCGCCTCTCGCACAGGTCCCCTGGGGTGTGGTGATCTGGCATGACTCGCAGCAGTTGTTCGCCCCGGTGCGGCAGCTCGCCACCCAGACCCTTGTCCTCGCCTTCATCACTGCTGCGGGTGCCATCCTGCTCGTCATCCTGACCACCCGCAGCGTCATCAATCCGGTGCAGGCCCTCACCGAGGCCACCCGCCGGATCGGTGAGACTCAATTCGACCCGGATACCCTCCAGGCCGTGGAATCGACCCTGGCAGCTTCCCGTGCCGGCAGGTATGTCCGGCGGGATGAGATCGGCCTGCTTTCCAACAGCTTCATTGCCATGTGCAGGCGTCTGCGTCTCTCCCTCGAGGAAACGCGTGCCCTCGCCCGCGACCTGGATGAGCGTGTCCAGGCCCGCACCCTTCAGCTTTCCACCGTCAACGCCGTCGCGACCACTGTCAACCGCTCGTTGAACCTGGCGGACATCCTCCAGCGCGCCCTGGATGAGGTCCTTCATCTCACCGGCATTGACATGGCCGCCATCTTCCTGCTCGATCCGGCCAGCGGCCGCCTGAAGCTGAACGCCTTCCGGGGGCTCTCCGAACACGCCGCCCGCCTGGCTTATCAGGTGGGGCTTCTGGATGGGAACTGCGGTGGTGTGCTCGAACTGGGCCGCGCCGTGGTCGTGCCCGATATCTCCCAATTGCGCGGGCGCGGCGCCCAATCGCTCCAGCGTGAGAATGTTACCGCTATGATGCATGTCCCGCTCATGACGCGCGATCATGCCCTCGGCAGCCTGTGCCTGGGCACCCATGACAACATGAAGTTCGATGACCAGGAACAGCGGCTTTTCACCTCCATCGGCAACCAGATCGCCATTGCCGTGGAGAACGCCCGCCTGTACGCCGAGCTTCAGCACAAGGAACGCCTGCGCGGCGAATTGTTCCAGAAGACCCTGGCAGCCCAGGAGGAGGAACGCAAGCGCATCGCCCGCGAACTGCACGACGAGGTCAGCCAATCCCTCACCGCCCTGCTTTATGAGGCCGAGGGCGGTCTGGAGTTGAAAGCCGGTGCCGCAGCCCTCAGCCGCTTTCAGGATATCCTGGCCCTGACCCGGCGCAGCCTGGACAACGTCCACAACCTGATCTTTGATCTGCGCCCCTCCATGCTCGACCAACTGGGTCTGATCCCGGCCGTGCGCTGGCTGGCCAAGACCCGCCTGGAACCCAGGGAGGTGCGCGTTGTGGTCGAGACCGCCGAGGAGCAGGGAGCTCAGCCGCTGCGACTCTCCGCGCATATCGAGACCGCCCTGTTCCGCGTCATCCAGGAAGCCATCAACAACATCGCCCGCCATGCAGCCGCCCGCAATGTCGAGATCCGCCTGGAATGGTTGGACGGCGCCGCCTCGATCAGCATCCGTGATGACGGCGTGGGTTTCGATTTGAATGAGCTGGCTGGCATCACTTCCCGCGAGATCGACTCCGGCAGGTCCCTCCTCCAGGGCGCACGCGGGCTGGGCCTCGTGGGCATGCAGGAGCGCATTGAGTTGTTGGGAGGTGAGATGGAGATCAACACGGCCCCGGGTGCCGGGACCTGGCTGAAGATCCTCATCCCCCTCCAGGAAAGGAGCTTTGCTTCATGATCCGTGTCCTGGTGGTGGACGACCACGCCATCCTGCGCGACGGCATCCGTTCCATCCTCGAGAGCCAGGAGAATATCCTGGTGGTGGGCGAAGCCGAAAATGGCCGTGAAGCTCTTGCGCTGATCGCCCAAAAGCCTCCGGACATTGTCCTCATGGATATCTCCATGCCCGTCATGGACGGGCTGGAGGCTACCCGCCAGATCAGGGAGCGTTTTCCAACGGTCAAGGTGCTGATCCTCACCCAGCATGACAACCATGAATATATCGCTCCCGCCCTTCAAGCCGGGGCTGCCGGTTATGTTCTCAAACGCTCTGGCCGCCGCGAGATGCTCAACGCGCTGTACCAGGTACATGAGCAGGGAGCCTATCTTACCGGCAGGATCACCCGTGAGGTCCTGCAGGATTATTCCAACGAGGCGCCTGCCCACGTCAACAACGAAAACCATCTCACCGGGCGCGAATGCCAGGTGCTTCGGCTCATCATGAATGGCCGCAGTAACAAGGAGATTGGTGCCGAACTCGGCATCAGTCCCAAGACCGTCTCGGTGCACCGCACCAATGTCATGGCCAAGCTGGATGTGCAGACCACTGTGGAACTGCTGCGGGCCGCCGCAAACCATCCCCTTCTTGGTCCGGCCAATGCAGATTGACCCCCTCCGCTGGCGCCTAAAATCGACTTTTC
>CAYMQX010000215.1:0-5777 GCA_964392495.1 uncultured Anaerolineaceae bacterium | reverse complement strand
GGCTGAACATCCTTCTGGCAGACGATGGCTCGCAGCATGCCCAGGCGGCAGTCGAGCTCTTGCAAGACCTTCCCCTCCCTCCGAAGACCTCCATCCTGGTGCTGCGCGCCTTCTCTCCTGGTCAGGTCGATTGGCTCCCCGACTACGAGAAATCCCTGGTTCGGTCGAGGGACCAACTGGTGGGCAGGGGATTCCGGGTGGAAACGGAATTGAAGCTGGGCTCAGCAGCGGAGCTGATCCTCGAGAAGGCCGGTTCGAAAAAGCTGGACCTCGTCGTTTTGGGCGCAAAGGGTTTGCGCTCCACGGTGAGCATCCTGTTGGGCGGTGTGGCGCAGCAGGTGATGGAACATGCGCTCTGCCCGGTATTAATCGTGCGTGCCCCTTATCATGGGTTCCAACATATCCTCCTGGCAGTGGACGGCTCGGCTTCCAGCCTGAACGCGGCCCGCTATCTTGGCAAATTCCCGCTGCCGGAGGGTGCAAAGGTGCACCTCATCCACGTCCTGCCCCCGAGCCCTCTACCGATCATGATGGAGACCTATGCCGGCGCATGGCGCACAGTATATGCGCTGGCTCCGACGCCTGAAGAGGATGAAGTCCACCGCCGGGAACAGGCCAGAATGGGGGAGGCCGTGCTCAAACGGACGGGTGGTCTGCTCCGACGGTTCGGCATTGAGCCGGACACCCATCTGGCCAGGGGAGATGCCGCGACCGAGATCATGGAATACGCCAAAACCAACCGCATCGATCTGATCGCAGCCGGCTCGCATGGGCTCAGCAACCTCCGGGGTCTCTGGCTGGGGAGCGTCTCGCGAAAGCTCGTCCATTATTCGGACTGCTCGGTCCTGCTTGTTAAAACCGCACAGGAGGCGGACCATGGAAATTGAAATTGGAAGGGTCACACATTACTACAACCACTTAAACGTTGCGGTGCTGAGGCTTACCGCAGGCCTGAAAGTGGGATACCGGATCCACTTCCTGGGTCACTCCACCGACTTCGTCGAAAAGGTCACTTCGATGGAAGTGAACCATCGCACCGTCATCACGGTGCAGCCGGGAGAAGACGTGGCGATCAAGGTGATCGAGCCGGTGCGCGAGCATGATATTGTGTATCGCGTCTTTGAGCCGGAACGGGAACTGCAGCCTGCATAGGTGCTTCGGGATCGGGGTTTCGGTGCAGGGGATTTTTTGAGATTCCCGGTGCGGGGGGAAACTCTAATAAATTTCTGATGTGCAATTGAAACTGTCCGCGCGGTCATATGTGGTATATTCCCGCAATACAGGTAACCCTATGGATGACAGAATTACCATTATCGAAGGTCCTCCGCCCGTTTTTGAGCTTTCCCAGGACGGGTGGGCGCTGGGGTTGAACGAAGGCCCGCGCGTCTCCGTGCCGGCCATCACCCGGCTGCGCACATTCAATGGCCCGGCGCTGGTAGAACGCTGTTACCGGGCCTGGCACAACCAAAAACCCATCCAACTCTATTACCGCAATGAGCTGGGGCTGGAACAGACGGCTCCCATCCTGGCAGCCCGCAACGTGGAGACGCCAGACGGCAACGTCCTGCTGCTTTGGGTCTATCTCGATCAGGAGCAGATCGAGTACGAGGTAGACTCAGACGAGGACGAAGGGGCGGACGACAACCCCGATTTCTAATCGCAAAAGACCGGGCCGCAAGCCCGGTCTTCCCTTTCCATGGGCCGCAGTGCTCCGCCCGGCCTCGAGTGGTCTTCGCTGCAGCAGGTTGAAGCTATAATCCCGGCATGACCAAGCTGACCCCCAAGATCATCCTGGAAGGCACCCGGCTGACCTTCAAGACCGAGGTGGCCTTCGAGTTAAATGAGCATCCGCGCATTGTGGGACCGCGCAAGTACCGCTACCATTCCCCGCTGATCTCGGCTGAATGGTGCACCTTCACCAACTTCCCCTGGGGGCGCGGGCCGATCAACTTCGAGCCGCAGGAGGAAGCCCAAGCCATGGAGACCTACGCCACCTGGGCGCGGATGTTCGAACTGCAGCGTTATTATTCCTGGATCGTTGACCGCTTCCACCTGTCGACGCGCGCCTACCAGTTGCAGACTCACAGGAAGGATTACGACTTCGGCTGGCTGGAGGAGCGCCTGCTCCCGCTGGGTTTCCGCATGGTTCTGCTCACGCGCAGCCCGGAGTCCTTCGAGGCGGCGCGCCTCGAGCGCCTCAAGGTCTCGGGCAACCCCTCCCAGTATGATGATCTCAAAGCCTTCGTGGAGCAGCAGGCCCTGATGCACCGGCTGGCCTGCGAATCGATCCTGCCCTGGCTGGAGCTGGACATCTCTGATAACAACATCCCCGGCGCGGTGGAAAAGATCGCGGACTGGCTCGAGTCCACAAACGGGCTGACCATGCCCGATTAATCAGAGGGCGATTCATCGCCCCGCCAAATCCTACAGCCGCCTGACGATCTCCTTGACCAATCCCGGCCCGCGGTAGATCAGCCCGGTATAGACCTGTACCAGCGCCGCCCCCATGTCGAGGCGGCGCCTGGCGTCCTCCGGCTCCATGATGCCGCCCGCGCTGATCACCGGCAGTCTCCCATCCAGGCGCTTCACCGTTTCATGCAAAACTGCCTCGCTCCTCACCCGCAGAGGTCCGCCGCTTAACCCGCCGTCTTCTCCCGCAGAGGCGGAACGCAGCGCGCCGCGCTCCAGAGTGGTATTGGTGACGATAACGCCGTCCATGCCTGTTCGCAGGATCGCATCGAGGGCATCCTCCAATTCCTGCGGGCTCAGGTCGGGGGCCAGCTTCACCAGCAGCGGGACAGGCCTTTCGAGCCGTTTGGCCTCGAGAGACCTCTGGTCATGCAGATGGCCCAGCAGTTTTTCCAACTCTTCGCGGGCTTGCAGCCGCCGCAGCCCTTCTGTGTTCGGTGAACTGACATTGATGGTCAGGTAATCTGCCAGCCCGGCGAAGTTCTGCAGCAGCGAGAGATAATCAAAGACGGCCTGCTCGTTGGGGGTGGATTTGTTCTTCCCCAGGTTCACCCCCAGCCGGGCCTCGGTGGGACGCCTGAGCTTCGGCTTGCGGCGCACACGCATCCCCAGGAAACGCTCGACGATCCCCACCCCCAGGTCAGGGTTGAGGCGGGCTTGCACGAACTCCGTCCCACGACTGGGGAATCCCATGCGGTTGATGACAGCCTCATCCTCCGGCAGCCGAAAGATTCGCGGCGATGGGTTGCCGGGCTGCGGCAGGGGTGTGACCGTGCCGACCTCGATATGGCCAAAACCCAGGGCGTCCAGCCCGTAGATGGCCAGGGCGTCCTTATCATAACCGGCAGCCAGGCCCACGGGATTCTTAAACCTCAGTCCAAAGGCCTCCACAGGTTTATCGGGTATGTGGAAGGCCTCGGCAAATGTCCACTGCACGGGCGTGAGGGCGCCCATCAACCGGAGGAGGCGCAAAGTGAGCAGGTGGGCGCGTTCAGGCTCGAGGCGAAAGAGGAGCGGACGGAAAAAGGAATACATACCTGGATTGTACCGGCGATCAGTTTCTTCTCTGCCCGCTGGAGATGAGGAAATACTGGACAACTTCCTCCTCGGGGTGCGGGGCGTCCATCAGTGCGAACATGGCTGCCAGTTCGCCGCGGTGATGGGTATTGTGGTTGGGCACGTGAACCATCATCTGCCACAGGGGCAGGGTGAATGTTTCGCCCTTGGTATTCGTATAGCTTAATTCCTTTTGGAGGGAATCCTCACTCTGTTCCGCCAGGAATCCCCTCATATCCTTCTCCACCTCCGCCCACCGCTCGATGATCGAGGCGCAGGTGGGGAAATCAGCTGTGTTCAGGAAGCCCGGTGAGCCTCCCCTCCAGCGCGCCGGCCACATGATCTCGGAGCTCATCATGTGCACCAGCACTGCCTGGACACTGTCCCAACTGTGGCCCTGCTTGCGCGTGAACTGCTCCGGGGACAAACCTTGCGAAGCTGTGAGATAACGGTGGTTCGCCCAGTAGTTGTAATCGTACAGGTTTTGCAGATAGGCTTTCAGCTCCATTCCATCTCCTTCCAAACGCTCATCTTTGAGCCCGCCGGTTTAGAGTCCCTTCTTCCCTTCGAAGGCCTCCTCCACATCGAAGGGGACTTCCACAAAAGCCCCTCCGCCGCCCGCATTCTGGATCACGGCTTTAATGGATCGCTTCATCTCCTGCCTCACGAGTTGGATCGCTTCAGGAACTCTCTCGTCTCCTGGATTTTATCCTTTTCCACCCCCTCCGTCCTCTCCCAGTGGTCCAGCAGTTGTGTGATCGTCAGCACCGCATACATGGCATAACCGGCTTCATTAAGCGCCTCGCGTGCACCCGACTGGCGGTCCACAAGCACGACCACGTCCCTCACCAGCAGCCCGGCGGCGGTCAGTTTTTCGATGGCTTCGAATTTGCTTCCGCCGGTGGTCGCCAGGTCGTCGATCACCACCACCGTCTCGCCAGGGTGATACTCCCCCTCGATCTCCGCCTTCGTACCGTACTGCTTGACCTCCTTGCGCGGGTAGAGCATGGGGTAGCCTCCCAACAGCGAGACCGCCGTCGCGATGGGGATGGCCGCGTAGGGCAGCCCGCCCAGGCGGTTGAACTCCAGCTTGCGGAGGATGGGAAGGTATGCGGCCCCCACACGCTCCAGCAGTTTGGGGAAGGAGATGATCTGCCGCAGGTCGATATAGACCGGAGAGTGCAGACCCGATTTCAGCGTGAACTCACCAAACTTGATGCAGCCCGCCCACAACAATTCATCAGCCAGCACCGAAAGCGCCGGGTCATCTGTAATATCCCGATCCGCATCCCTCATCGCCTCAACTCCCCGGGCTGCTGCGCCCGAACTCCAGGAACTGGTCTCTCATGTCCGCGGCAAAGCGGCCCGGATTCTCCGCCCGCGCCAGGCTGCGTGACACATTGACCAGCAGGCCCTTTCCGTCCTTCCGCAGGCCAGCGGTGAGCGCCGTCTCCAGTTCTCCGCCCTGGGAGCCGACGCCCGGAGCGAGGAACCACATCTCCGGCGCCCGCTCGCGGACCTGTCTCAGCGCAGCGGGGAAGGTCGCCCCAACCACCAGCCCGATATTGTTCCTGCGGTTCCATCCCGCGGCCAGCCGCGCCACGTGCAGGTAAAGCGGCTCGCTCACGCCCCCCTCCAGGGATACGGGCATATCCTGTAGATCCGTGGAGCCGGGATTGGAGGTCTTGCAGAGCAGGAAGACCCCGCGTTCGGGATACGCCAGGAACGGCTCGATGGAATCCCTGCCCAGATAAGGTGAGAGCGTGACGGCATCCACGCCCAGGTTTTCGAACGCGGACCGGGCATAGGCCCCTGCGGTGGAGGCGATATCGCCGCGCTTGGCGTCCAGGATGACCGGGATGCGCGAGCCCAGACGCTGAGATTCCTGTCCCACGGCCTCGATCACCGTTCTCAGCGCCTCCCAACCCTGCGGTCCCAGCGCCTCGAAGAAGGCCGCGTTGGGCTTGAAGGCCGCGGCATACCTTGCCGTCTGCTTGATGATGCCCGTGCAGAACTCCAGCGCGGCCTCCGGGGTCTGCGCCTTCAGATCCTGTGTATCGGGGTCCAGCCCCACGCACAGCAGCGAGGAACAGTCGTCCACCCGCCGCTCGAGGAAGGTAAAGAAGGTTTCCATAACTGATTGTATTACGCCTTGCCCAGCACCATGGCCAGCAGGGCCATCCTCACATACAGGCCATATTCCATCTGGCGGAAGTAGGCCGCACGCGGGTCGTCATCGAAGTCCATGCTGA
>CAYMQX010000214.1:0-5792 GCA_964392495.1 uncultured Anaerolineaceae bacterium | reverse complement strand
AGAAGTACACCGCAGCCACCATGATGATGCCCTGGATGATGGCTCCGCCCGCCGCGGTGATGATGACCTTGAAGCTGATCGTCGCGCCCAGCATCACCAGGCCGATCTTGAGGAACAGCTCCGTGCGGAAGCCGGGCTTCGGAAAGTCATAAAATTTGATGACCTTCAGGACGCCGTTGGCTACCAGGCCGACCAGCGCCGCCCACAGCGGGTATTCCAGCGCCTTGCCGGGGATGCCCAGGCCCAGGTTCTTGATGTCATAGACCTGCAGCTTAAGCCAGCGGGCCACGAAGGCCAGCACCACGACGAGCGCCAGGCCCACCAGGAAGCGGACCGTGGTTGAGCCGGTGTTCTGCTGTTTATTGACCGTTGTAGTAGTCATGCCGGCTCTCCTTAGAACTTCATCCAACCGGGCTGGATGAGATTGATCATGGCCAGGATCATCAGCACAAAGGCGATAATGGTCGCCAGCCAGTCTTCATTGATCTTGAAATTCATTGCATTCTCTCCTGAAATTACATTGGATGAGACACTTGCAGGACTCGTGCGCTGAATTGTATTTTTGCGACCCCTCTTAAGCCGCGATCCCCCTGCGGTTGAAGGGTCTATGTTTAAAGGGTTCCTCCTTCTCTTCTGGAAATTAATGTCGTAAAACGACTAAGGAAGTCCGGAATATAAAAGACTGTCACCTTAATGACAGTCTGTTCTCTAATATTATAGGAAGTTTGTGAAAAAATGCACCTAAGACATGTTTTAAGCCCCCTAAGAAAAGCCTTAGGCTACTTTGCCGGCCGGTTGGCGCCTCCCTGCTGGTACTGCCGGTAGAACTCCACCAGGATGAACCCCAGGCCCGCCGCCCCCACAAGGATCGCCGCGATCTGCGCCCACAGATTCAGCCAGCCCAACAGGATCAGGTCGGCGGCCATCAGCAGCCCCCATCCCGCCGCCAGGTTCCGGCGCTCTTGCAGCAGGTTCGAGGCCGCAAAGCTGAGCAGGAAGAAGAATACGCCCACGAACAACTGCACCTGCAGGTCTTTCAATACCTGGAAATCCATCGCCCAGGCGAAGATCAGCAGCACGCCCACGATCAACGGCACCAGCGTCAGCATCAGCCAGACATTGCGCGCCGGTGAGCGTTTCTCCTTGATCGTCCCCTGATGATTCCTGGATGTTTGCTTCTTTGCCATGCTGCCCTCCAGCCTGTACGGGTTTGGATTCCATTCTACAGCACCCCCGCGGCTTCGTCCATGCCTCCCCGCCTCATTGAATCGTTTCTGAAATGCAGCCGTGAGACACTCCACCCTGCTATGGGCATCTCGCCATGCTGAACGAAGCGCCCCGCGCAGCCGGTCGGGGGGATAGGTCCCCCGCGTTCGGCGCGGGAGGAGCCGTATACTATTATAGGATCAGAACGGCCCCTCCGCCTCCTCTGCCTTTCACTCCTCAGCCCAGGTATTTCAGCCCCGACCCCGTATTGAACAGCACCACCTTTTCATCCGGCGCAAGCCATTTTTGCCCGAGCAGTTTCTCGTAGGCGGCCAGGGTCGCGGCCCCTTCCGGCGCGGCGAAGATACCCTCTGCCCTTGCAAGCTCACCCTGGGCTTTGAGCAGTTCCGCATCGCTCACCGCCACAGCCGTCCCCCGGCTTTCGCGCAGGTCCCGCAGGATCAGTGCATCCGCAAAACTCTTCGGCACACGCAGCCCTGAAGCCACCGTGCTGGCATTCTGCCAGAAATCACAGCGCTCCGCCCCGCTCTCGAAGGCCTTGATGACCGGCGCGCAGCCTTCCGCCTGGACCGCTACCATGCGCGGCCGCTTTGTGTTCTCCAGCCAGCCCAATCGCTCCAGTTCATTAAAAGCCTTCCACATCCCCACCAATCCCGTGCCTCCCCCCGTGGGATAGATGATGACATCCGGCAGACTCCAGTTGAATTGCTCCGCCAGTTCGTACCCCATGACCTTCTTCCCCTCCGTCCGGTAGGGCTCCTTGAAGGTGGACAGGTCGAACCAGCCCTCCGCCCGCGCCCTTTCCCCTGCCAGCCGGGCCGCGTCGCTGATCAGCCCCTCCACAAGCACCACCTCGGCTCCCACGATGCGGCTTTCCTCGTAGTTGGCTCGCGGCGTGTCTTTCGGCATATAGATGAGCGCCTGAAGCCCCGCCCGCGCCGCATAGGCCGCCATCGCCCCGCCGGCATTCCCCGCCGTGGGGATGCTGACCTTCCCGACGCCCAACTCTTTGGCACGCGAGACCGCCGCAGCCAGGCCGCGCGCCTTGAAAGAGCCTGTCGGGTTGGTGCTCTCATCCTTGACGAACAACCCTTCGACCCCGAGTTCCCGCTCCAGGTTTGTCAGTTTCAGCAGCGCGGTATCCCCCTCTCCCAGGAAAACCACATTGCGCACATCTTTCACCGGCAGGAGTTCGTGCCAGCGCCACATTCCCCGCGGGCGGGCAGTAATGGAACCCCGGTTCGTCTGCTTGCGGACGGCCTCCAGGTCATAGCGCGCCAGCAGCGGCGACTGGCAGGCAGGACAGAAGCTGTGGAGCTCGTCCGAGGAGTATTTCTCTCCGCAGCCCGGGCATTCCAGTTCTGTGAACCGGGAATAGGGCTGGGAGGCAGGCTCGCTGAAGTGCATATTTTGTTCAGGCATGGGTCCTCTGCTTTTGAGATGCTGCGTTTGGGCTGGGGCGCAGGGTCTTGGAACCTCCACGCCCTCGCCTCGGAATTTTAGCAGTATTCACCCGGCTGGCGCACCTCTCGCAACACAACCGAAATGCTCTTTAATATGGATGGACGGGCAGCGGGGCCTCTCCCGTAACACAACGCCTGCACACAGCGTCTGGTCTGGAAAGGAGCAATTTACAATGGCAGACACCGTTCACGATCCGGTTTGCGGCATGGATATTGACCCCGCCACAGCCGCAGGGACCTCCGTTTACAAGGACCAAACCTACTACTTCTGCTCGCTGGGCTGCAAGTCCTCCTTCGACAAGGACCCGGAAAAATATCTGAGCCAGACGGGTTCCCACACGCACCCCCATTAATAGACTCAGCTTCCGCAGAACGTCCCGAAGTTTCCAACATACGGGCATGACCTTGCCTCAATGGCGAAAGGTCAACCGGGTAAAAAGCCGGCCTCCAATATACGACCTCCCTGCAAAATAGCCTGTTAAGAAAAACAGGCTATTTTGCCTATATGGCCTCATGTAAGACCTTCCGGGTTACAGGACGACAATCACACGGAATATTTATTTTCAAGGATCCAAGAGGCCTAAAATGGAACACGATCACAAGCAGCATCAGATTTCAGATATGGACGGCGAAACCCACTCCCACGCCGCGCATAACGCCCACCCGCGGCCCGCTGCGGAAACGGGGATGCACCCGGAGCCCATGGATCACACCTCCCATGCCATGGGATCAGAAATGCACGCAGAGCATACCCCGCATACCGGGCAGGCAGGCAATGTCAGGAATGCCGCAGCTCATACCGGCGGCGGCGAACATGCCGCTCATACCGACCACACCGGGCACGAAAAGATGTTCCGCACCCGCTTCTGGGGAAGCCTGGTGCTGAGCATTCCGGTCCTTTTCTTCACCCCCATGATCCGGGAATGGCTTGGCCTCCACGTCCCCACCTTTCCCGGCAGCGAATGGATCCCCTTCGTCTTTTCCCTGGTCGTGTTTGCCTACGGCGGCCTCCCCTTCCTCAAGATGGCAGTTCCCGAGGTCCGGAACCGCGCTCCGGGCATGATGACCCTTATCTCGCTTGCGATTTCGGTTGCCTTCATCTATAGTCTCGCCGCTCAGCTCTTCTCCCTGGGTGAGGGCTTTTTCTGGGAGCTGGTTACCCTGATCGATATCATGCTCCTCGGCCATTGGCTGGAGATGCGCAGCGTACGCCAGGCTTCTGGCGCGCTGAACGAACTGGCCCGCCTCATGCCCGACATCGCCGAGTTGATCACCTCCGACGGCACCCGGACCGTCCCCGCCGGAGATCTGAGAGCGGAGGATCTCGTCCTCGTACGCCCCGGGGCAAGCCTCCCCGTGGATGGACTGATCGTCGAGGGCGAATCCGCTGTCAACGAATCCATGGTCACCGGCGAATCAAAACCGGTGGACAAGGGGCCTGGCTCAAAGGTCATCGCTGGCACCATCAACGGTGATGGCAGCCTGCGCGTGCGCGTCACCGCCACAGGTGATCAGACCGCGCTGGCCGGGATCATGCGGCTTGTCGAACAGGCCCAGAGATCAAAATCCAGGACCCAGCTTCTCGCCGACAGGGCCGCCGGTTGGCTCTTCTTCATCGCATTGGGCGTTGCGGTTCTCACGGCCATCGCCTGGACTCTCGCCGTCGGGTTTGACCTGGAAGTCCTGAACCGTGTGGTGACCGTTCTGGTCATCGCCTGCCCGCACGCGCTTGGATTGGCCGTTCCTCTCGTGGTGGCCATTACCACCTCCATCGGCGCGGGCAGCGGCATCCTCGTCCGCAACCGGCTTGCGTTGGAAGCCGCCCGCAGCCTGGACGTGGTCATATTTGACAAGACCGGCACGCTGACCGAAGGCAGGTTCGGTGTAGCCGGCATCGCCGTTGCCGCTGGTTGGGAGGAAGCTCGCGCCCTGGCCCTCGCCGCCGCCGTGGAAGGCGACTCGGAGCATCCCATCGCACGCGCCATCCGCCAGGCCGCCTCCGACCGCAGGCTCACCCTGCCGGCAGTCAGTGATTTTTCCGCCCTCAAAGGCCGCGGGGTGCAGGCCTCCTCCGAAGGCAGTACCGTCCATGTCGGCGGACCGCGCCTCCTTGAAATGCTTGGAATTTTGCCTGCACCGGCCCTCGCGCAGTTCGCCGCGCAGGCCGGGCAAAAAGCCCGGTCGGTGATCTACCTTGTTGTCGGAGAACAGGCCGCGGCTGCCTTCGCGGTCGCGGATCTGGTCCGCCCTGAAAGCAAGAAGGCCGTGCAGCGCCTTCATGCGATGGGTGTCGAAGTGGCCATGCTGACCGGCGACAGCCGCCCCGTGGCGGAGGCGGTCGCAGCCGAGTTGGGCATTGACCATGTCTTCGCAGAGGTCCTTCCCGAACACAAGGATCAAAAGGTGGTCGAATTTCAGGCCCAGGGTCGCAAGGTGGCCATGGTCGGGGATGGTGTCAATGATGCCCCTGCTCTGACCCGCGCCGACGTGGGTATCGCCATCGGCGGCGGCACGGATGTCGCCATCGAATCCGCCGGGCTGATCCTCGTCAAAAGCAATCCCCTCGATGTGGTCAGAATCATTGCCCTGAGCCGCGCCAGCTACAACAAGATGATCCAGAATCTCTGGTGGGCCGCCGGTTATAACATCCTCGCCCTGCCCCTCGCAGCCGGCGTCCTCGCTCCCTGGAATATCCTGCTCTCACCCGCCATGGGCGCGGTCCTCATGTCCCTCAGCACCATCGTGGTCGCCATCAACGCCCAGCTCCTGCGCCGCACACAGCTCCTGGCGGACTAACCAGCCGCAGGCTTGCCCTTCCCGCCCCGGATCATGTCCGCTGCCGCGCGGCTGGTTGACTTTAATGCCTTCATGGCTATAATATAGATGTATTGACATCTATATTTCTTGCCGCGGCCATGCCCAGAAATCTCTTCCAGATCGACACCCGCACCAAGCTCCCCCTCTACCACCTGATAGAGAACAGTCTGCGCGCCATCATCTCCCGCGGCGATATTGCCCCGGGTGAAATGCTCCCCCCCGAATCCGAGTTGGCCCGCAGCTATGGCGTCAGTCGTCTCACCGTCCGCCGGGCGCTGGATGAGC
>CAYMQX010000213.1:0-5831 GCA_964392495.1 uncultured Anaerolineaceae bacterium | reverse complement strand
GGTGATGGCGCGGTACACCAGTGTAATGATCACGGACTCGCTCCAGATCACCCGCAGGGAGGTGAGAGCCAGGGCCATCACACCTTCCACCACCCCGATCCCCGAAGGAGTGGGCGAAACGACCAGGAAAAGATAGCCCACGGAAAAACCGCCGATGATGGTCCCGCCCGTGAAGGGTACATCGAAAGCCAGGAAGGAACAGATCAGGACACCCATCAGCAGCGCCTTGCCGAGCAGACCGTAATAGACCGGCTCCATCAGACTTGCGGGTTTCTCGGTAAGCCCTGAGAGCCCCTCACCGACCTCCTGCGCGAACTGGTGGGCGCGCTCCGCGCTGAAATAATCCCGGTGCAGCACCGGCCGCAGGAGCCGGTTCGCCGAGACGGCCAGCCGCGCCAGCAGGCTGCCCAATCGTCCTGAAGAGCGATACCCCAGGTAAAGAAAGAACGCCAACGCACAGGCTACCACCAGGAGGATCATGGCAGCCGTGATCTCACCCGCATCCAGGTGGTTGCGGCGGAACAGTACGATCATCCCCAGCGCCAATACGATGAGGAAGGAGGTCTGGTCGAAGAGCAGGAAAAGCGGGCCGGCCACGGTCGCCTTTCCGGCTGGCTGTCCCCGGCGGCGGGCCGCATCGGCGAAGAGGGCGATCCCCCCGATCCCGGCCATGGGTGTGACCGTGTTGACAAAGGTCACCGCTGCGGCGATGAGCGTGAGCTGGCGCGTGGTGTCTTCCATGCCCAGCAGGTGGAAGACCGAACGGTACATCCGCCCCACCGAGATGAACCACAGTGTCTGGATGAGGAGCGCCAGCAGCACGAACCAGAAATTAGCCCGCTTCAAGGTCTGCAGGATGGTCTGTAATTCGCCGAAGCTGAGGATGACGAGTGCAACCCCCAGGAAGAGCACCAGGATGAGGAAGAATTTCCGCATGACCCGGTCATTATACACAGAGAAAGGCCCCCCATAAACAAGCAGCCGGCAGTGGGAATCGGCCGGCTGCAGAGAGAGGCAAAGCACAAGGTCAGTCGCGGCGGCGGCCCATGCCCCCGATCAACATCACATAATAGAGGAGTTGGAGCATGGCCGTGATCGCACCCGCCACATAGGTGAGCGCCGCGGCGTTCAGAACGCTGTTCACGCCGCGCTGTTCATCCTCCCCGGCGATGATGCCGGTCTCGGCCAACAGGCGCTTGGCCCGCCCCGAGGCGTTCAGTTCCACAGGCAGAGTGGCCAGTGCGAAGACGGCTCCCCCCGAAAAGACCGCCACACCGACCCAGGCCAGGTTGGTCAATTGCAGCAGCAGCCCGGCCAGGATAAGGATCCAACCGAGATTGGTACCGATATTGACCATGGGGACGAGGGCGGCCCGGAAGCGCAGGGGGAAGTAACCCTCGGCGTCCTGCATGGCGTGACCCAGTTCGTGGGCGGCTACTGCCACAGATGCCACGGATGGAACATTGGCGACGTTCTGGGAAAGGAAAAGAGTCTTGTTGCGGGGATCATAGTGATCCGACAGGTTGCCGCTTGTGCCTGCCACTTGTACGCCCGCCAGCCCTCCGTTATTGATGAGGCGCTGGGCCGCCTGTGCTCCCGTCAGACCGCTGCGGGCACGAATGCGGCTCCACTTGTTGAAGGTGGAGTTCACATACCAGGAGGCTGCGGCCATCAGGATGAAGGCCGGCGCCATGAAACACAGATACGCGGGGTTGAAGAACATGCGATCTCCTCCTTATGGGGTGGGGGTCGGCGCTGCGCTGGGCATCGGCGTGGGCTGCGAGGTGGGGATGGGGCTTCCCTGGAGCATGGCTTTCACCGTGGCCACGGCTGCCTCCAACTGCGGATCGAGTTTATTCTGGTAGTCTGCCTCGGTCATTGCCACAAATACATCCGGGGTCAGACCGGTATCGTTGATGGTGCGCCCGCTGGGCGTGAGCCACTTCGCGATCGTCACGCGCACCGCGCCCTGGTCGCCTTCCAGTGGGATCCATTCCTGTACCGAGCCTTTGCCATAGGAGGTGACCCCGACCAGTTTGGCGCGTCCGAGGTCCTGCAGGGCGCCGGCCACGATCTCGGAAGCCGAGGCCGAGCCTTCATTGATCAACACCACCATCGGGATACTGGTATCGGTGGCCAGGCCTCCGGGGATGACATCATAGGTGTTCTTCTTGCCGTCGCCATATTGTTCATACAGCACCACGCCCTTGCCTGTGAACTGTGACGCTACTTCCACGGCCGTCTGCAGGTAGCCTCCGCCGTTGAAGCGCAGGTCGAGGATCAATCCTTTGGGATTCTTTGCCATCAGCTCTTTCAGTGCCGCTTTGAGCTCGGAGGTGGTGTTATCACCAAAGGTCGTCACCTGCACATAGGCGATGCCATCCTCCAGCATCTTGCCGGTGGCGCTCTTGATGACGATCTTGTCGCGCTTTACATCGAATTCCAGGGACTGAGACTCGCCCTTCCGCTCCACCGTCAGGTGCACGGTGCTGCCTGCCGGCCCCAGGACCTTCTGGCGGGCCAGTTCCGGGTCGATCCCGGTCATATCCTCGCCGTCGATCTTGATAATCTTGTCGCCGGGGCGCAGGCCGGCATTGTCCGCCGGTGAGCCGGGGATGGGGGTGGTGACGGTCAGGTAATCCCCGCCTGTATCCACATACGCACCGATCCCCTCATACGCGCCGGAAAGGTCGGTGTTGGCCTGCTCATAGGTGACGGGATCCATGTAAGAGCTGTGCTTGTCCCCCAGCGCCTCCATCATGCCGCGGATGGCGCCCTCCATGAGCTTGACGTCATCGACGGGCTGGTCCACATACTTTTCGTGGACGAGGTTCCATGCCTGCCAGAAGGGCGCGAACAGGGTTTGTACATTCCCGGGTGTTGCAGTCTGCTGCGCCGGGGAAGCGGTGGGATCCGTGGGATTGTTCTGCACCAGCGGGTGCGCCCGGGCGATGGGCATGAGGTTCCCCACCGTCAAGCCTCCTGCAAAGGCTGCCACCGCCACGAACAATACTGCCACAACGATAAAAATGGTTTTTAAGGCCTTGTTCAAAGTATCCTCCGAACGGTTTTCCATTTCCTGATATGCATTCTTATCATGCAGGGATTAATGCCGGATGAAACCCGCGTATGCGTTTTGTAAAATGCCCGGCAGGTTCAGCCGGGCCCGCTTTTCTCCCCTTTTTCATCCTCCGCCAGGTCCTGCATGCGCTGGCGCAGTTCATCATAGGGTGCGTGGCTCTTTTGCGTGGGCTTGCTGAGCGTATCCGCGATGGAGCGCAGCCAGCGGTTATCGCCGCGCATCACGCCGCGCACGATCCCGAACATGACGAAGTTGACCACCACGATGATGCCGATGGTGAGCAGCAGCACGATGAGGGCGTTCTTGTCCATCTGTACCTCGTTTATGCCTCGAGCAGCCCCGGCAGCGCATCCCAGTCCAGGAAGCTTGCATCCGCCTCTGCATGTGTGCCGGGCGGCCCGTATAGCACCCCGTAAAGACCCAAACCGCGTGCAGCCTGTACCGTTCGCGGCAGGTCGTCGATCATTACACAGCGCATGGGGTCGGGTTCACCGGCTCTCTGCATTGCAATGGTAAAGGCCTCCGGCATCGGTTTGCACCAGGGCGCGGCGGCGTTGATATCGATGATGGTCTCGAACAGATCCTCCAGTTCGAGGGCGGCCAGGACGCGCCTGGCATGAGCACTATCGGCGTTGGTAAAGACCAGGTTGCGCGTTCCCAGCGAGGCGATCGCCCGGCGCTGTGCGGGGTCGGGGATCAGGAAATCGCCCAGGGGGACGTCATGCACGTAGGCCAGGAAATCCTCCGTATCGATCTGGTGGTTGGCCTGCAAGCCGCGCAATGTAGTTCCGTATTCGATGAAATATTTTTCGCGCAGGCGCGGGATCTCCGCCTGTGAGAGTCCCATGCGCTCGCGCATATAATCGGTCATACGGTTCTTGAGCACCGGCCATAAACCCGTCGATGCGGGGTAGAGTGTATCGTCCAGGTCGAAAAAGACGGTCGAAAATCGCATGCGCCGATTATATCCGGGGACGCTGGGAGGTTACAGTCCCTCAACGAAATCCGCACGGATGGAGGCTCTATCATATAATAGCGGTATGCCCATTCGCCTGCTCTCCCCGGAGTTGGCCTCGCAGATCGCGGCCGGTGAGGTCATCGAACGGCCCGCCTCCGTGGTCAAGGAGCTTGTCGAGAATGCCCTGGACGCGGGCTCTCACGCCGTTACAGTCTCGATCGAAGAGGCGGGACGGGCTTTGATCGAAGTCGCGGATGATGGAGGAGGTATTCCTGCGCAGGAACTGGAGCTTGCGGTATCCCGGCATGCCACCTCCAAGCTATCCGTTTCAGGCGACCTCTTCCACATTTCCACGCTGGGTTTCCGCGGAGAAGCCTTGGCCTCCATTGGATCGGTTGCCCGTTTGACCATTACCTCGCGTGCTTCCGGTTCGGATATGGGCGCCCGGCTGCGGGTGGAGAGCGGCCTCAGCGGCCGTCTTGAAAGGATCGGAGCGCCGGTGGGCACGCTGGTGCGTGTGGAGAACCTGTTCTACAACGTTCCAGCCCGCCTGAAATTCCTTAAAAGCGATGTGACCGAGCGGCGCGCCATCGACAACCTGGTAACACGCTACGCGCTGGCCTACCCTTCTGTGCGCTTCAGCCTGGTCGAGGGTGCCAACAATTCCTTGAAAACCGCCGGGGATGGTGACCGCCGCGCCATTTTGGCGAGCCTTTACGGGGTGGAGGTTGCCCGCCAGATGCTGGAGGTTCAGGTTGAAGAGGAAGCTCTCCAGATCTCCGGTTTTATCAGTCCTACCTCCGTGACACGCTCCAACCGCCGTGATATCACATTCTTTGTCAATGGGCGCTGGGTTCAGGAGACCGCTCTCAATACGGCCCTTTTGCAGGCCTATCACACCTTGCTGATGGTAGGCCGTTATCCACTGGCGGCGTTGTTCCTGGAGGTCGCCCCGGAGGATGTGGACGTGAATGTGCACCCGGCCAAGGCCGAGGTGCGCTTCAAGGATCAGGACCGCATCTTCAGCTTTGTCCAGCGGGGTACCCGGCGGGCCTTGCTGGCCTATACTCCCGTTCCTCCTGTGTCCACAGGCAGCCTGTGGGGAGGGGCCTCCCAGCCGGTTTCCTCGCGCGAACCCGGCCTGGATTGGACAATGGCCGCCGAAGCCCATGCACAGGAGGCTGCCCCGCAGCCAGAGGACCTCCCCGCAGAGCTGCAGCACCCTGCAATTTCGGCCATTCCGCTGATGCGTTTGATCGGTCAGATCGGCGCGACCTATCTGGTAGCTGAAGGGCCCGACGGACTGTATCTGATCGACCAGCATGCCGCGCACGAGCGTGTGCTGTTCGAAAAGCTGATGGCCCAGTATAAGAATCACAACGTGCCTTCGCAGGCCCTGCTTTCGCCGCTCGTGGTGCATCTGCCACCGGCCCAGGCGCGCCTGCTGGAAAGTCAACTGGCTGTGCTGGGGAGCTTTGGCTTCCAACTGGAAGAGTTCGGGACCAATGCCTTCCAGGTGCGTGGGATGCCCGTCCTGTTCGGAAGTAGTGACCCCGCGCTGGCGCTGCGCGCGCTCGTGGAGGACTTCGAAGAGGACGAGGCCCCGCTGCAGGCCGAGTTGGAAGCCAGGCTTGCGGGGCGCGTCTGCAAACGGCTGGCGGTCAAGGCGGGGCAGGCGCTCTCCCCCGAGGAACAGCGCGCCCTGCTCACCAATCTGGAAGCCTGCGAATCGCCGCGCACCTGCCCGCATGGCAGGCCTACCATGATCCACCTTTCCGTGGATATGCTTGA